>NZ_JBDNXE010000017.1:0-45832 GCF_047721585.1 Gluconacetobacter sp. | reverse complement strand
CGCCCCCCCCCCCCGCACTTTTTTCTCAAAGCAGACCCGCGCAAACGATCGTTATTTGGGTCTCGTGGTCGCTGAGTTGTGTTTAAGAGAGAGGCGACGTGGTGGCCATGGGGGGCGCGCTTGCAGGTTTGCAGCCGGCGGGGCTCAATACCGGCATGATCGGTCTGGTGGCCAATGTGCTAGTGGCCGGTGCGATCCAGTGGATGGAACGCCGGAAGCGTGTCGCGGGACCGGCTTCCGACATCGCCTGACGAAGGGAGGCATGCATGTATACCAGCCGGGAAGACGTGACCGAAGCGATCGTGATCGCCAGGGTTCGCAAGGGTCTGAACTGGGCCGACATTGCCCGGCAGGTCGGGCGTAGCAAGGAATGGACCACCTGCGCCTGTCTGGGGCAGATGGTGTTCTCGGAGGACGAGGCGCGCATCGTGATCGGTCTGTTCGACCTGGACCAGACGGCGCTGCCCTGGCTGTGCGCGGTGCCGTACAAGGGCAGTTTCGAGGGTGGGGCGCCGAGTGATCCGCTGCTGTATCGCTGGTATGAGATGCTCAGCGTCTATGGGCCGGCGCTGAAGGAACTGATCCATGAGGAATTCGGCGACGGGATCATGAGCGCGATCGATTTCCGCATGGCGGTGGGGCGTGAGGCCGATCCGGCGGGGGATCGGGTCCATGTCACGATTTCCGGCAAGTTTCTGCCGTACAAGCCGTTCTGACAGGCCGGGACTTTCTCGTGTTCGACTGCGTCGGTATGGTGCGGTCGTCAGGGCGCGGTTCATGATTTTCGCCGCCTGAGGGGGCCTATGCGACCTGCCGACATTGCCGTGATCTGCCTGTATTTCGTGGTCCTGCTGGCCGTTACGCTGACCCTGGCGCGACGGGGGCGTTCGGCGGGGGATTTCCTGTCGGCGCATCATGACCTGCCCTGGTGGGCGCTGTGCCTGTCGCTGGTGGCGACCGAGACCTCGACCCTGACATTCATCAGCGTGCCGGGGGTTGGTTATACCAGTGGCCTGGTTTTTGCCGGTCTGGCAGCGGGTTATCTGATCGGGCGGGTGGTCGTGGCCGTGTGGTTTCTGCCGCTTTACATTCAGGGGCGGATGAGCAGTGCCTACCAGTATCTCGGCCGCCGGTTCGGGCATGGGGTGCAGCGGATCGCCGCCGGGGCCTTCCTGCTGACGCGGCTGGTGGCGGAGGGTGTGCGCCTGCTGGCCGGGATGTTGCCGCTGGTCTGGCTGCTGACCCATGCCGGCCTGCCGGTGGGGCGGGGGACGGTACTGGTCGCGATCATGATGGTGACGCTGGCTTATACGCTGTTCGGCGGCCTGCGGGCCGTTGTGTGGTCGGACAGCGTACAACTGGTCATCTATCTGTTCGGCGCCGCGTTGTGCGTGGGCCTTCTGTGGTGCGGAGCCGATGGCTGGCACGACGCCTGGCGGGCCGGGCGGCTGGCGCTCTTTCACGTTCGGCCCGGCGGGCGGTGGTTTGCCGACCCGTTTACCCCTGCCGCCGCGTTGCTGGGTGGGGCGATCCTGTCCGTGGCGTCGCATGGTACCGACCAGTTGATGGTTCAGCGATTGCTGGCGGCGCGCAGCCTGCGGGCGGCGCGGATGGCGCTGATCGGCAGCGCCGTGCTGGTGGGGGTGCTGTTTACGCTGCTGTCGCTGGTCGGGGTTGAGTTGTGGGTGCGGTCGGGCGGGGCGTCGCCGGCGGCGCTGGGGTTTCGTTCGGCGGATGAGTTGTTCCCGCATTTCATCGTCACCGGCCTGCCGGCGGGGTTGAGCGGCCTGCTGGTGGCGGGGGTGTTGAGCGCCACCATGGGATCGCTGTCCGCGACGCTCAATGCGATGGCCGGGTCTGTCCTGACGGATTTCGGGCCGGTGCCGGCGCGGGTTCTGGGGCGTCTTGCGGCGTCTTGCGGGTGGCGTGCGGGACCGCTGTTTGCTGCCCGCGCGCTGACCGCCTTCTGGGCCGTGGCGCTGGTTGGCGTGACCATGGTGCTGGGGGAGGGGACGAAATCGGCTGTGATCCTCGGGTTGACCGTCGCGGGCTGGTCTTATGGGCCGACGCTGGGGGCGTTTTTGTTCGGGATGCTGTGTCCGGCCGGTAGGGGGCGTGATGCGGCGTTCGGGGTCGTGGTCTCGCTTGCCGGCATGGCCGCGCTGATGATGCTGGCCCAGCGTGTGGGCTGGGTGATCGCCTTTCCCTGGCTGGTCCCGGCCGGGATCGGGATGATGCTGGTACCGGCCTGTCTTTCCATGATGTTTCCCGCGCCCCGCGTTGCAGGCAGGGCGGATTCCGTTGCCGAGAAGTGATCAGAGCATGACGACAGGCCCGCTTTCCGCCCCCGTGCCGGGTATCGGCACCGAACAATGCGATCCGCGCTATGCCGAGATTGATCTCTGGCCGACCGGCGCGATTCTCGATGCGCTGGCCGAGGCGCAGATGACGGCGGTGGCCATCGTGCGGGCCGCCGTGCCGCAGATGGAGGCGGTGGTCGAGGCCGCGCTGCCGGGTCTGCGGGCCGGGGGGCGGCTGTTTTATGTCGGGGCCGGCACGTCGGGGCGGATCGGGTTGCAGGATGGCGTGGAACTGACGCCGACCTTTGGTTGGCCGGGTGAGCGGCTGGTGCTGATGCTGGCTGGAGGGCCGGCGGCGCTGTTCGAATCCGTGGAAGGGGCCGAGGACCAGGAAGAGGCGGCCCGGACCGAGATCCTGTCGCATGATCCGGGGCCGCAGGATGTGGTGCTGGGCATCGCCGCCAGCGGGGCCACGCCCTATACCTGCGCCGCGATCGCCGCCGCGCGGGCGTGCGGCGCGCTGACGGTGGGCGTTGCATCGAATGCCGGTGGTCGGCTGTTGCGTGAGGCGGAACTGGGAATTGTGCTGCCGACCGGGCCGGAGGTTATTGCCGGCTCGACGCGGCTGAAGGCGGGGACCGCGCAGAAGGCGGCGCTGAACATGCTCTCGACCGCGCTGATGGTCCGGCTGGGCCATGCCTATCGCGGGCAGATGGTGGATATGCGTGTGGTCAATGCCAAGCTGCAAAGGCGGGCGGCGCGGATGGTGCGGCTGCTGGCGGGCGGCACGGATGCGCAGATTGCCGAGGCGCTGGAAGCCTCGGGCGGCAACGTCAAGCGGGCGGTGCTGATCCGGCATGGCATGAGCCTGGCGGACGCCGAAGCGGCGCTCCGGCAGCATGGTGGTGATCTGCGGGCGGTGCTGGGGCACTGACGGCGGGCGTCTCTGCCTCCGTGGGGCAGGGCGGCCATCTTCATGACAGATCAGAGAAATTTTGCGTAATTGACCTCGGTCAAACGGGCCGATGGTCGTTCGATGTTATCACAAATTCCACGAAATCCTTGTGAGGGCGGACGGTGCCGAATTCTGTGCCGGCAGCCGGTCGAGGGTTTATCTGGATCGGTATCGAAACGACAAGAGTCGCGATACCGATCGTGCGGCAAGGGTCGGTCACGCGCCAATAATGCGCGGGCCGGCCCGGTGCGCTGGGGGTTGGGATGGTATTGAAACTCGATGACATGACGCAGGTGCTGCAGGAGACGACGCGGCGCGGGGTTGGCAGCCGACGCTGGCAGAAGCCCGTCTACAAGCATTTTCTGCCGCCCTGTAACCATGCCTGCCCGGCCGGCGAGGACATTCAGGGCTGGCTGGCGCTGGCCCAGGCGGGCGAATACGAGAAGGCGTGGCACGCGCTGGTGGCCAACAACCCCATGCCCGCCATTCATGGCCGGGCCTGCTACCATCCGTGCGAAGGCGGCTGCAACCGGGGCGAACTGGATGCGCCGGTGGCCATTCATGCGGTCGAACGGTTTCTGGGCGATCTGGCGACCGAGAAGGACTGGCAGGTTTCGGTGGCGCCGGCCAGCGGCAAGAAGGTTCTGGTTGTCGGGGCGGGGCCGGCGGGGTTGTCCTGCGCCTGGCATCTGGCGCGCATGGGGCACCAGGTGGAGATCCGCGACGCGGCGGAGCAGCCGGGTGGAATGATGCGCTACGGCATCCCGGCGTACCGTCTGCCCCGAGAGGTGATGGGGAGGGAGATCGCCCGAATCACGGGGGTGCCTGGGGTGACATTGCGGTGTGGCCAGAAGGTGGACGACGTGGTGCGGGCGAAGCAGGAAGGGGGCTTCGACGCGGTGTTCGTGGGGGTTGGCGCGCAGTTGGCCAACCGCCTGAACATTCCGGCCATGGATGGCCGGAAGATGACCGATGCGATCAGCCTGCTGGGCGATGTCAGCCGGGGCGGGCGCCCGGCGCTGGGGCGCGTGGTGGCGGTGGTCGGCGGCGGCAACGTGGCGATGGATGCCGCGCGGACCGCGCGGCGGCTCGGCGCGACCGATACGGTCATCATCTTCCGCTATGACCAGCAGCATATGGAGGCCCTGCCGGCCGAAGCGGCCGAGGCCGTTGCCGAAGGGGCCAAGGTGCGCTGGCTGAGCGTGGTCGATCATTTCGGTGCCGATGGGCTGGTGGTCGAGAAAGTGACCATGAACCCCGATGGCAGCGTGACGCCGACGGGCGAGACGGAGCGGCTGGCCGCCGATGCGGTGGTGCTGGCGGTGGGCCAGCACACCGACCTGTCGCTGCTGGCGGAGGCGACGGCGGTGACGGTGCAAAAGGACGGCACCGTTGCGGTGGATGCCGACCTGATGACCGGGCAGGCCGGTATTTTCGCCGGCGGCGACTGCATCGGTGGCGCGCGGACCATGACGACGGCGACCGGGCAAGGCAAGCTGGCGGCGCGCGCGATTGATGCGTGGCTGGCGGGCCGGACCTACGACCATCCGGCGGCGCATCCGCTGGTCAGTTTCGACATGCTGCATCTGCCGGATTACCGCGATGCGCCGCGCAGCGTGCAGGCCGAGACGCCGGTGGCCGAACGCCACGATTTCGCGGAGGTCGATGCCGGGCTGGACGAGCGCCACGCCCGCTATGAGGCGCGGCGCTGCCTTTCATGCGGCAATTGCTTCGAGTGCGATAATTGCTATGCCGCCTGTCCTGAACAGGCGATTACCCGGCTGGGGCCGGGGCAGGGTTATGCGGTTTCGATGGATCTGTGCACCGGATGCGCGGCCTGTTTCGAGCAGTGCCCCTGCCACGCGATCGAAATGGAGCCGGAAGCCGTGGGAGCGGATACCTCCCCTGCACCGTCGGCCTTCAAGGTGCGGGCATGAGCGACATGACAGGAACGGAGAAGGTCGACATGACCGAACAGACCGCCACGATGGATGGCAACACCGCCGTCGCGCATGTGGCCTATCGGGTCAATGAGATCTGCGCCATCTATCCCATCACGCCGTCCTCGCCGATGGCCGAACTGGCCGATGCCTGGTCGGACCAGGGGCTGCGCAATATCTGGGGCGATATCCCCGAAGTGCAGGAAATGCAGGCCGAAGGCGGTGCCGCGGGCTGCGTGCATGGATCGCTGCAAAGCGGTGCCCTGACGACGACCTTTACGGCGTCGCAGGGGCTGATGCTGATGCTGCCCAACATGTACAAGATCGCCGGCGAACTGACCGCCACGGTCTTCCATGTGGCGGCGCGTGCGCTGGCGGCGGGTGGATCGTCGATCTTCGGCGACCATCAGGATATCATGGCGGCGCGGCCGACGGGGTTCGCGATCCTGGGTGCGGCCTCGGTGCAGGAAGGGCATGACCTGGCGCTGATCGCGCAGGCGGCGACGCTGGCGGCGCGGGTGCCGTTTATCCACTTCACCGACGGGTTCCGCACGTCGCACGAATACAACATGCTGAAGATCATGCCCGACAGCGTGATCCGGGCCATGATCGACGACGACCTTGTGCATGCGCATCGCAACCGCGCGCTGACGCCGAACAATCCGTTCATTCGCGGTACCTGGCAGAATCCCGATACCTATTTCCAGACGCGCGAGGCGGTGAACCCGTACTATGCGAAGGTGCCGGGGATCGTGCAGGAGGTGATGGACCGGTTTGCCGCCCAGACCGGCCGGGCCTATCGCCTGTTCCGTTATGACGGGCCGGCGGATGCCGAGCGCGTGATCATCAGCATGGGGTCGGGCGCGGAAGTGGTGCGGGAGACCGCGCTGTGGATGAACCGCCAGGGAGCGAACCGGCCCGGAGAGAAGGTGGGCGCCTTGCAGGTGCTGCTTTATCGCCCGTTCTCGGCGGAGCATTTCCTGGCGGCGCTGCCGCCGGGGGTGAAGGCGATCGCGGTGCTGGACCGCACCAAGGAACCGGGCGCGCCGATGGAGCCGCTTTATGCCGACGTGCTGGGCGTGCTGGCGCAGGCGTTCGGCAACGGGAAGATTGCCGCGATGCCGCGCGTGGTCGGCGGACGTTATGGCCTGTCGTCGCGCGATTTCAATCCGGGCATGGTCAAGGCGGTCTTCGACGAACTGGCGAAGCCCGTGCCCAAGAATAATTTCACGCTCGGCATCGATGACGATGTGAGCCATACGACGCTGGAATACGATCAGAACCTCGATATCGAGCCGAAAGATACCGTGCGCTGCCTGTTCTACGGGCTGGGCGCCGACGGCACGGTGGGGGCGAACAAGAACAGCGTGAAGATTCTCAGCGAACAGCCGGGGCGGTTCGCGCAGGCCTATTTCGACTATGATTCGCACAAATCGGGCGGCGAGACGATTTCGCACCTGCGGTTCGGCACGGCGCAGATCGCGGCGCCTTATCTGATCCGCCATGCGGATTTCGTGGCCTGTCACAAGTTCGAATTCCTGTTCAAGCGCGATATCCTCGGGCCGGCCATCGACGGGGCGACCTTCCTGCTGAACAGCCCGTATGGGCCGGATGTGGTGTGGGACAAGCTGCCGCGCCGGGTGCAGGACCAGATCGTGGCCAAGAAGCTGCGCTTCTTCGTGATCGATGCCTCGGACGTGGCGTTGAAGATCGGGCTGGGGCCGCGTGTGAACACGGTGTTGCAGACCTGCTTCTTCCATCTGTCCAAGGTGCTGCCGCCCGACGAGGCGGTGGCGCAGATCAAGCATTTCATCACCAAGAGCTATGGCGCCAAGGGCGATGCGGTGGTGAAGCTGAATTTCGCCGCCGTGGATGGAGCGGTTGCCGCGCTGCATGAAGTGACGGTGCCGCAGGCGGCCACGGGGACGGTCGCGATGCCGCCGATCGTGCCGGCGACCGCGCCGCTGTTCGTGCGCGAGGTGACGGGCGAGATCATGGCCAGCCGGGGCGAGGCGATTCCGGTCAGCAAGATTCCGGCCGATGGGACATTCCCTGGTGGCACCACGCAATATGAAAAGCGCAATATCGCGGTCGAGGTGCCGATCTGGGAGCAGGATGCGTGCATCCAGTGCGGCCAGTGCAGCATTGTCTGCCCGCATAGCGTGATCCGCGCCAAAATCTATGACGAGGATGCGCTGGCGGGGGCGCCGGAGCATTTCCGCTCCGCGCCCGTCAATGCGCGTGGGTATCCGGATTCGCGTTTCTCGCTGCAATTCTATGTCGAGGATTGCACCGGTTGCGGCGTGTGCGTGGAAAACTGCCCTGCCATTGCCGAGGATGGCGTGCATCGGGCCATCAATATGGGCGAGAAGCTGCCGATCCTGGAGCAGGAGCGGGAGAATATCCGCTTTTTTGAAACTCTGCCGACGGCGGACCGGACGACGGTGAATCAGGCCAATGTTCGGGGTGTGCAGTTGCTCGAACCATTGTTCGAGTTCAGCGGTGCCTGTGCGGGGTGTGGCGAGACGCCGTATCTCAAGCTGATCTCGCAGCTTTTCGGTGACCGGTTGCAGATTGCCAATGCCACGGGCTGCTCGGCGATTTATGCCGGCAATATGCCGGCCCATGCCTGGAAGGCGAATGACGAAGGGCGCGGCGTGGCCTGGTCGAATTCGCTGTTCGAGGACAATGCGGAGTTCGGGCTGGGTTTCCGTCTGGCGGTGGACAAGCAGACCGGGCTGGCGCGCGATCTGCTGACCCGGCTGGCGCCGAAGGTGGGGCAGGATCTGGCGGAGACCATTCTCGCCAGGACGCAGCACACCGAGCGCGATTATGTCGAGCAGCGCGAGCGGGTAGCGGCGCTGAAGACGCGGCTGGCCGCGATCGACGGGCCGGATGCGAAAAACCTGCTGATTCTGGCGGATTTCCTGGTCCGGCGTTCGATCTGGATCGTCGGGGGCGATGGCTGGGCCTATGACATCGATTATGGTGGGCTGGACCATGTGCTGGCGCAGGGCCGCAATGTGAACGTGCTGGTGCTGGATACCGAGGTCTATTCGAACACCGGCGGCCAGTCCTCGAAAGCGACGCCGCTGGGGGCGAGTGCGAAGTTCGCGGCCGCCGGCAAGCGGGTGCCGCGCAAGGATCTGGCGTTGCAGGCGATTTCCTACGGCACCGTCTATGTGGCGCAGATCGCGTTGGGGGCGAACCCGGAGCAGGCGTTGATCGCGATGCGCGAGGCGGAAGCCTATGACGGGCCGTCGCTGATCCTGGCCTATTCGCAGTGCATCGCCCATGGCATCGACATGCGGACCGGCATGAAGCAGCAGGCGCGGGCCGTGGCGTCGGGGTACTGGCCGCTGTTCCGCTTCGACCCCACGATGCGCAAGGCCGGGTTGAATCCGTTCCGGCTGGATTCGCCGCCTCAGCGGATCCCGCTGAAGGAGTATGCCTATCGGGAACTGCGGTACAAGACCCTGCTGCGCACGCATCCGGAATCGGCCGGGCATCTGCTGCAACAGGCCGAGGCGGCGGCGCAGGAACGCTATCGCGTCTATGAAGACATGGCCGCCCGCGACGGCAGCCGGTTTCTACCCCACTGGGAAGACATCCCCTGAGTTTATGCCCGGAAACGCGCGCTGGTGGCGATCCGACGCGCGTTTCCTGCGCTCCGGTGCTCACGGCCATTGAGGCCGCTCCGCTCCGGTGCTCGGAAACGCACGACGGGCGCGGCCCGTAGGGCCGCTCTCGCTCACCAGCCCACGTTTCCGGGCATAAACTTCGATGACATTTGACGATTTTTTGAGAACCGATGTCTTGAGAGGGTTGGGGATATGGATTTGAGAACGACTTATCTTGGTCTTGAACTGGCGCATCCGATCGTTGCTTCGGCGTCGCCGCTTGGTGCCGAGCTGGATGGCATCATGCGGCTGGCCGATGCGGGGGCGGCGGCGGTTGTGCTGTCGTCGATCTTCGAGGAGCAGATCGTCGCCCAGGAACTGGCCGAGGCGGCCATGACGGAGATGGGGACCGACTCCCAGCCGGAAGCGGCGGGTTATTGGCCGCCGGATGCGGGCAGCAACGTGCTGGATGGGCGGCTGGAAACTTTGCGGCGCGCGGCGGCGCGGGCCGGGGTGCCGATCATCGCCAGCCTGAACGGCTGTTCGGCCAGCGGATGGGTCGATTTCGCCCGCAAGCTGGAGCAGGCGGGGGCGTCGGCGATCGAACTCAACATCTATCGCGTGCCCGCCGACCCGGCGGAAAGCGGCGCCTCGGTCGAGGCGGCGGCGCTGGAGATCCTGCGCCGGGTGAAGGCGGCTGTGGGGGTGCCGGTCAGCGTGAAGATGGCGCCCTTCTTCAGTGCGCCCGGCCATATGGCGGCGCAGTTCGCCGAGGCCGGCGCGGATGGGCTGGTGCTGTTCAACCGGTTCTACGGGCCGGATGTCGATCTGGCGGCGCTGACGGCGCGCGATGACCTGCATCTGAGCAATCCCTATGACATTCGTCTGCCGTTGATGTGGGTCGGGCTGCTGTCGCGGCGGATTCCGACCTCGATCGCGGCATCGACGGGTGTGTGGAGCGGGGCGGATGTGGTGAAATATCTGCTGGCGGGGGCGGATGCGGTGATGACGACCTCCGCGCTGCTGCGGCATGGGCCGGCGTATCTGGGCACGTTGCTGGGCGAACTGCGCGGCTGGATGGAGCGCCGGGGCCATGAGTCGGTGGCGGCCTTCAAGGGGCAGCTTGCTGCCGGTGGGCAACCCGATGAGGCGGCGCAGTTCCTGCGGGCGCAGTATCGGACGATCCTGACCACCTATGATGCGCAATCGGCCTCGCGGCTGTAAGAGCCTGTGTAAGAGTCTGATCGAATTTTCGGTCAGACTGCACGGGGCACTTCTGCAAAAGTGGGCGGCCATCAGGGCCGTTCCGCTCAGATGCTTGAGAATACACGCCGGGCGTACTGCTTTGCGGCATGTGCGCTCGGCGGGCCGATTTCTTTGGCCGTCTCTAAAATCGGCAGTAATGGGTCTGCTTTGATCGGGATCAACGCGGTTGCCTGTTCGTCGGTATTATAACGGGAAATTGATCGTTCATCCTTTTTTGTCCGAAGGAAAATCGCTGGTGGATAAGACCCAGGAACTCGTGACCAACCGGTTGTTCAAGGATATCGCGGTTGGTGAGAAGGCCGACCTGACCGAGATCCTGACCAGGGACAATGCGGATCTGCTGGGTGGATGGCAGCCCGATGGGGCAGGGGTCGAGACGGCCAGCGTATCGCAGTCGGTGGCGAGCGTGTGGATCGGCATCCTGGTCATGCGGCTGGTCAGCACCCGCTTCCCCGGTGTGGGCAGCGTGGTGCGCAGCTATGCGCTGACGCTGGGGGGCGATGTCCTATCGGTCGGCGACCGGGTGGTGGTGACCTGCCAGGTGGTGGCGAAGCATGATGCGGATGCGCTGCTGGACCTGTCCTTCGTCAGTGTGCGGCAGGACGGGGGCGAGGTGGCGCGGGGCACCATGCAGATCCAGGCGCCGCAGGCGCCGCAATCGGTGGTCATGGCCTGTTCGTCGTTCGAGCATATCGTGACGCATCGCCGTTTCCGCGCCCTGTGTGAGAAGGCGGCCCAATTGCCGGCCCTGCCGATCGCCGTGGCCTATCCCTGCGATGACCTGTCGCTGCGCTCGGCCTGCGATGCGGCCCAGCGGGGACTGGGGCAGCCGATCCTGGTCGGGCCGAAGGCGCTGATCGAATCCGTCGCCAAGGATTCCGGCCTGTCGATCGACGGGCTGGAGATTGTCGAGGCCGAGGACGCGCATGCGGCCTCGGCCCAGGCGGTGGCGCTGGTGCGCTCGGGGCGTGCGCGCCTGCTGATGAAGGGGGCCGTGCATACCGATGTACTGCTCCACGAAGTGGTGGCGCGCCCGACCGGCCTGTGCGCCGATCGCCGCCTGAGCCATGTCTTCGTCATGGATGTGCCGTTCTATGACCGGTTGCTGATGATCAGCGACGCGGTGGTGAACATTGCGCCGGACGTGCGGGCCAAGCATGACATCGTGCAGAACGTGATCGATTTCGCGCATGTGCTGGGGCTGGCCGAACCGCGCGTGGCGGTTCTTTCGGCGGTGGAGACCGTCAACCCGGCGATCCAGTCCACGCTGGATGCGGCCGTGCTGTCGAAGATGGCCGACCGCAAGCAGATCACGGGCGGCATCGTCGATGGGCCGCTGGCCTTCGACAACGCGGTGAACCTGAATGCCGCGAAGATCAAGCATATCGATTCTCCCGTGGCCGGACGGGCGGATATCGTGATCGTGCCGACGCTGGAGGCGGGCAACATGCTGGCCAAGGAACTGTCCTTCCTGGCCGGCGCGGATGCCGCGGGCGTGGTGCTGGGTGCCAAGGTGCCGGTGATTTTGACCAGCCGTGCGGATTCCGAGCAGGCGCGGCTGACCTCCTGCGCCATTGCGCTGATCATGGCCCACGGCGCGGCATGAGGGCACCGCCTGTGGCGGCAGCGGTCTTTTTCGATTCGGTAAAACAATAAAAACCCGCCACGCAGTGGCGAGGGGAGGAGACGCCGATGACCATGGCTACCAGTGCGCCGCCTGTGGGCGGCGTGCAGGCGAAGGGAGGCTTTCAGGCCGGCTATGTGCTGGCCTGGGCGTTCTGCCTGCTGTTCTATTTCCTGCAATATTCCGTGCGGTCGGCGCCCAGCGTCATGATGGACGAACTGACCGCGACCATGGGGCTGACGACGGCGGGGCTGGCCTCGCTGCTGGGGCTTTATTACTACACCTATTCGGCGTGCTCGCTGATCTCGGGTGCGTCGATGGACCGGTGGGGGGCGAAGATCGCGCTGCCGGCGGGGACATTCGTGCTGGCCGTCGGGATTGCCATGTTCGGTGCCGGGCCGGTGTGGATGGCGGAACTGGGGCGTCTGTTGCAGGGGGCCGGGGCGGCGTTCGCCTTCGTCGGCGCGGTCTATCTGGCGTCGCACGGTTTTCCGGCGCGCTATCTGGCCACCGCGATCGGGGTGACCCAGTGCGTGGGGATGCTGGGCGGGGCGATGGGGCAATCGACCGTGGCGTGGCTGATCCATGGCGTGGTGCCGTGGCGGTCGTTCTGGGTCGATGCCGGGGTGGCGACGGCGGTCGTGGCGGTGGCGATCTTTCTGGGCACGCCGCGCCCGGAAAAGAGCGCCGTGGCCCCGCAAGGGTCGCTGCTGGCGCCTTACCGGATCGTGCTGGGCAATCGGCAATCGTGGCTGTGCGGCCTGTGTTCGGGCCTGCTGTTTCTGCCGACCACGGTGGGCAGCATGACCTGGGGCGTGTCGTTCATGACGCATGGGTGGCATCTGAGCTATCACGAAGCCGTGAGCCGGGCCGCGATGGTGCCGATCGGCTGGGTCTTCGGTTGCCCTGTCATGGGGTATCTGGCCGATCATCTGGGGCGGCGGAAGCCGGTGCTGTTCGGGGGGATCGTGGCGATGCTGCTGTCTTCCGTGGCGATCATCTATCCGCCGCCGGGCCTGTTCCCGCCCTATATCCTGGCCTTTATCCTGGGCTTTGCCTCGGGGGCGGCCATGATCCCCTACAGCATCATCAAGGAAGTGAATCCCGACGGCGTGAAGGGCAGCGCCACCGGGGCGATCAATTTCCTGGTGTTCGTGATGAGCGCGGTGGCGTCGCCGCTGTTCGGGTGGCTTCTGCAACGGCTGGCCGGGACCGCCGGATTGACGGAGACGGTGTTTCGTGAAGGCTTCTCGGTCGGTGTGGTGGGGATCGTGCTGGCCGGTGTCGTCGCCCTGTTCATCCGCGAAACCGGGTCTGCGGTGCGGGCGGGGTAGGACCGGCATAACTGCCCGTGTCACTTTGGCTTCTTGCATGCCGGAGAACGGGATAGGGTGTCTGTCGGGATGAACGGGAAGCGGGTGCAGATGTCACGCAAGATCCTCGTTGCCGGCGGTCTGGCCGGTCTGGTGGCCGTTATTGCCGTGGCCGGATGGCTGTGGGACCGGCAACTGGGACGGGCGGTGCCGGGCCTGTATCATTCCAACGGGCGGCTGGAACTGACGCGGATCGACGTGGCGGTGAAATATCCGGGGCGGATCGGCGCGTTGGACGCGCAGGAAGGGGATGTCGTTACCAAAGGCCAGATTCTGGCGCGCGAGGATGAGTCCGAGGCGCAGGCCCAGCTTGCGGCGGCCGTGGCCCGGCAGGGGCAGGCCGAGGCGGCGGTCGGCCGGGCACGGGCGGAACTGGCGGCGCGGACCCAGGCCGCGCGGCTGGCAAGTGACGAACTGGCCCATGCCCGGACCATGCGGCGGCAGATGCTGGTCTCCGACATGGAAGTGACGCAGCGACAGACGGCGCTGGATGTCGCCGAGCGCGCGCGTGACGGTGCGGCGGAGGCGGTTCAGGAGGCCGGCCGCGCGGTGGAGGCGGCGGCGGCGATGGTGGCGCAGGCCCGGACGGTGGTCGATGACATGGTGATCCGTGCGCCGGTCGGCGGGCGGATCGAATATCGCGTTGTCGAGGCGGGCAGCGTGCTGCCGGCGGGCGGGCGGCTTTATGCGCTGCTGGACCCGGTGGACCCGTATCTGACGGTTTTCTTTCCGGCGCGGGTCGTCCGGCAATTGCGGGTGGGGGACGAGGCGCGGATCGTGTTTGACGATCTGGACACCGGCGCGGTTGCGGCGCGGATTTCCTATATCTCGCCCGAGGCGCAGTTTACGCCGAAATATGTGGAGACCGCGACCGAGCGCGAGCAACTGGTCTATCGCGTGCGGCTGCGGGTGGAGCGCACGGCCCAGACGGATCTGGGGGGCCTGCTGAAGGCCGGCATGACGGGGGAGGGCTATGTGCGGACCGATGCCTCGGCCCCATGGCCGGCCGGCCCCGCCGGAGCGCGCCGGGCCGCGCCGTGAGCGGCGCCGTGTCCGTGCCCGACGCGCCCGCCGTGCCGCCGCCTGCCGCGCCGGGAGCGGGGATACGGGTGGAGAACGTTGGGCATTGCTATGGGAAGACCGAGGCGCTGCGCGATGTTTCGGTGGATCTGCCGGCGGGGACGACCATCGGCGTGATCGGGCCGGACGGGGTTGGGAAATCGACGCTGCTGGGGCTGATCGCCGGGGTGCGGCGGCTTCAGGGCGGGCGGGTGCTGACGCTGGGATGCGACATGGCCGACCGGCGGGAGCGGGAAGCCTTTCTCAGCCGCGTCGCCTTCATGCCGCAGGGGTTGGGGAAGAATCTGTATCCGACCCTGTCGGTGCGGGAGAATATCGATTTCTTCGCGCGGCTGTTCGGGCTGGATGCGCGGACCCGCGCGGCGCGGATCGGGCAGCTTCTGGAGGCGACCGGGCTGGCGCCTTTTCCCGATCGTCCGGCGGCCCAGCTTTCGGGCGGCATGAAGCAGAAGGTCAGCCTGTGCTGCGCGCTGGTGCATGACCCCGACCTGGTGATTCTGGACGAGCCGACCACCGGCGTCGATCCGCTGTCGCGCCGGCAGTTCTGGACGCTGGTGGACCAGTTGCGTGCCCGGCGGCCGGGCATGACCGTGATCGTCTCCACGGCCTATATGGAAGAAGCCGAGCGGTTCGAATGGCTGGTGGCGATGAATGACGGGCAGGTGCTGGCCTGCGACCGGACGGAAGCCATCCTGCACCGTACCGGGCGGGCCACGCTGGAAGACGCCTATATTTCTCTGTTGCCCGAGGCCGAGCGGGCGGGGGCCTCGGCCTTCTCGATTCCGCCTTATCACGATCCGGGCGGGGCGCCCGCGATCGAGGCGGATGGGCTGACCAAGCAGTTCGGGCGCTTCGTGGCCGTCGATCATGTCAGTTTTCATATCGGGCGGGGGGAGATCTTCGGATTTCTCGGCTCCAACGGTTGCGGCAAATCGACCACGATGAAGATGCTGACCGGCCTGCTGGATGTGAGCGCGGGGAGTGCCAGGGTTTTCGGGAAGCCGGTGCGCGCGGGCGATCTGGAGAGCCGGATGGATATCGGCTACATGTCGCAGGCGTTTTCGCTGTATGAGGAACTGACGGTTCGGCAGAACCTGATTTTGCAGGCAAGGCTTTTCCGGTTTTCGGCGGGTGAGGCGGAGACGCGGGTGCGGGCGGCGCTGGCGGATTTCGCGCTGGAGGGCGTGGCCGATCTGCGGCCGGCGGGATTGCCGCTGGGTATTCGCCAGCGGCTGCAACTGGCGGCGGCGTGCATCAACGATCCGTCGATCCTGATCCTCGACGAGCCGACATCGGGGGTGGACCCGGCCGCGCGGGAGATGTTCTGGAAGCATCTGGTGGCGCTGTCGCGCGAAAAGCAGGTGACGATCTTTGTCTCCACCCATTTCATGAACGAGGCCGCGCGGTGCGACCGGATCTCGTTCATGCATCGCGGGCGGGTGCTGGCGGTGGGGACGCCGGATGAGCTGGTGCAGGCCCGGCACGCCGCGACGCTGGAGGATGCCTTCGTCGCCTATCTTGAAGAGGCGATGGCGGGGGACAGGGAGAACGTGCCGGCAGGCGAGGCGGCCGCCGGGCCGGCCGTTGCCGCGTCGGGCCGGCATGGGCCGGCGACGGGTCTGCGCGGCTGGGTGGCGCGGGCCTATGCGTTCGGGCGGCGCGAGGCGGTGGAACTGATGCGCGACCGGTTGCGGCTGCTGTTCGCCGTCGGCGGGCCGGCGGTGCTGCTGCTGATCGCGGCGTTCAGCATCTCGTTCGACATCAATACCGTCCGTTTCACGGTCTGCGATCATGATCGGACGCAGGCCAGTCGGGAACTGGTGGAGCAGTTTCGGGGATCGCGCTATTTCGTGGAGCGGGCGGCGTCGCCCGACAGTGCGACGCTGGAGGAGCGGCTGCGGCGTGGCGCGGTCGATATCGGCATCGATATCCCCGCCGCGTTCGGTCGCGATGTGGCGGCCGGGCGCGACCCGGCGATCGGGCTTGCGATCGACGGGGCGGTGCCGTTCCTGGGGGCGAATATCCGCTCTTACGCGCAGGGGGTGGTGATGCAGGCGGTGCTGACCATGATGCGCGAGAAGGGCGTGGTCAGGACGGAGGCCGCGCCGGTCCAGATCCTGCCGCGTTTTGTCTATAATCAGGAATTCCGCAGCGTTTATGCGATGACGCCGGGCACCATCATGCTGGCGCTGATCCTGATCCCGACCATGCTGACGGCGCTGGGGGTGGTGCGGGAGAAGGAGATCGGTTCGATCATCAACCTCTATGCCTCGCCCGCGACGGTGGGGCAGTATCTGGTGGGCAAGCAGGTGCCCTATGTGCTGGTGGCGCTGGTGGCCTATCTGGTGCTGGTGCTGCTGTCGGTGACGCTGCTGGGGGTGCCGCTGAAAGGGTCGTTCCTGGCGCTGTCGTTCGGTGCGCTGCTGTATCTGTTCGCGGCGACGGGGCTGGGGCTGCTGGTTTCGGCCTTTACGACCTCGCAGGTGGCCGCGATCTTTGGGGCGGCGCTGATCTGCCTGATTCCGGGTGTCAATTTCTCGGGCCTGCTTTATCCGGTCTCGACCCTTTCGGGGCTGGGCTATGGGGTGGGGATGGGGTTTCCCGCCGGGTGGTTCCAGATCATCAGTCTGGGCAGTTTTACCAAGGGGGTCGGGGCCGCGACGTTCGTGACGGCCTATCTGGTGCTGGCGGTTTCGGCGGTCGTCTGCATGCTGGGGGCGCGCCTGATGATCCGGAAGCAGGAGCGGTGAGGCGCTGGTGGATCACCGTCGGGCTGCTGTGCCGCAAGGAGGCGGTGAGCCTGCGCCGCGACGGCGTGTTGCTGGGGCTGATCGTCTTTGCCTTTACCGCCGCGATCCTTGTCGTCGCCAACGGGGTGAAGGCCGAAGTGTCGCATGCCACCATCGCTTTTATCGACGAGGACCGCTCCACCCTGTCGCGCCAGTTGCGCGAGGATGTGCAGGAGCCCTATTTCCAGACCCCGGTGGTGGTGGACCGCGAGACGGCGCGCGAGCGGCTGGACCGGGGGACGCTGATCTTCGTCGTCGATGTGCCGCCGCGTTTCGAGGCCGATCTGCTGGCGGGGCGGATGCCGTCGCTGGATGTTCAGGTCGATGCCACCGCCATGACCCAGGCGGGGCTGGGTGTCGTGTATCTGCAATCCATTTTTCTCAACCGGATCGCCGAGGCGATGCCGCGCCCGGTTGCGGGGCCGGCGCTGCCGTTTCATCTCGTGCCGCGCATCCGCTTCAACCCCAATGCGGAATCCGCCTGGTTTTCCTCGGTGATGCAGATCGTGACCAATGTGACCGTGCTGTCGATCATCCTTGTCGGGGCCGCCGTGATCCGCGAGCGGGAGCATGGCACGATCGAGCATCTGCTGGTGTTGCCGGTTTCGGCGAGCGAGATCGCGGTGGCCAAGATCGTGGCCAATGGACTGGTGATCTTCGTCGCCGCCCTGCTGTCGCTGCTGCTGGTGGTGCATGTCTGGCTGGGGGTGCCGCTGGCGGGGTCGCTGGCGCTGTTCGCGCTGTGCCTGTTCGCTTATGTGATCGCGGTTTCGGCGCTGGGGATGATGCTGGCGACCGTTGCGCCGGCGATGCCGCAATTCGGCCTGCTGGCGGTGCCGGTCTATGCCGTGGCCTATCTGCTGTCGGGCGCCGCGACGCCGGTGGCGAACATGCCGAGCCTGTTGCAGGCGGTGATCGGCGTGCTGCCGACGACGCAGTTTGTCAGCCTGACGCAATCCATCCTGTATCGCGGCGCGGGGCTGGACACCGTGTGGCTGCCGCTGCTGGTGATCGTGGTGTCGGCCGTGCTGTTTCTGCTGACGGCGCTGGTGCGGTTCCGCTCCATGCTGGCGCGGCAGGGGTGAGGAGATTGGGTGTGAGACGAATGTCCCGCTGTCTGTGGCTGGCGACTCTGGCGCTGGGTGTGGGGTTGGCCGGCGGTTGCACCCGAAAGGACAGCGCCGCGCCGCCGTCGCGGGTGGTGGTGCCGGCGCGCTTTGCCGAGGCGCCGGCCGGGGGCGGGGCGCCTGCCGACCTCGCCCGCTGGTGGACGCAATGGCGTGATCCGGTGCTGGACCGGCTGGTCGAGGGGGCTTTGGCGGCCAACCTGGATCTGGCCGTGGCGCGGGAGCATGTGCGGCAGGCCGGGGCCTATGTGGCGGTGGCGCGTTCCGCGCTTTATCCCACCGTGGGGGCGACCGGGAACATCGCGGGGGGCGGGCTGGGCTGGAGCAATCCGGCCGTGCCGGCGGTGCTGGCCCCCAATCTGGGCGATCCGGCGACGGATGGGCATCTGGCCGGGTTGGCGGCGGCGTGGGAGCCGGATCTCTTCGGCGGCCGGCATGCCGACCTGCGCGCGGTGCGGGCGGTTGCGCAGTCGGTGGAGGAGCAGCTTCATGGCACCCGCATGCTGGTCGCGGCGGATGTGGTGGAGAGCTATGTCGGGGCGGTGGACGACCGGCGGCGGGTGGCGCTGATCGACCGCTCGGCCACGGTACTGGACCGCATGGAGACCTATGCCGCCGCGCGGATGGCGGCGGGGCAGGCGACGCGGGCGGATCTCGATGCCGTGCGGGCGCGGCGGCGGGCGTTGCTGGCGACCCGGCCGATGCTGGTGGCGGACATGGATACGCGGCGGCGGCGGATCGCCGTGCTGTCGGGCCTGCCGCCTGAGCAGGCGCCGGCCATCCCGGAACCGGCGGCGTTCGTGATTCCGCCGGCGCCGGCCGGGATCGTGCCCGTGGCGGTGATGGAGCGGCGGCCCGATATCCTGGCCCGGCGCGATCTGGTCGCCGCCGCGCTGGAGCGGTTGCGCAGTGCGCGGACCGATCTGCTGCCGCGTTTCGGGCTGGAATTCTTCGGGGGCAACGGGCGGCTGCGTTTCGACGGGTTGCCCGGCCTGTCGGGGAGTGGCGGGTTGATGGCCTTGACGGCCTATCTGCCGATCTTCACCGCCGGGCGTATCCAGGCGCAGATTCAGGGCGCCGATGCGCGGCTGGACGAGGCCGTGACGCTGTATGACCAGGCGCTGCTGACGGCGCTGTCCGAGGTGGAGACGGCGTATGAAAGCCGTGCCGCGCTGGACGGGCAGGGGCAGGGGCTCGCCGCCGCGCTGGCGACGGCGCAGCGTGAGGCGCGGGACCGGATGGGGCTGTTCGATGGCGGGCAGGGAGTGCTGCTCGACGCGCTTCAGGCGCGGCTGAATGTCATTGCGGTGGAGGATGCGCTGGTGCGCTCGGAAGACGGGCGGGCGCTGGCGACGGTCAGGCTGGCGATGGCGCTGGGGGGTGGGGTGCCTTGACAGGGGTGTTGTTGCATAGGCGCGAAGGTGGGGATTTTTACTGCATTTCGGAGGCTTCTGTTGTCTGGCAGCCATTCGCTTGCGTGCCGTTTGGCGCGCCGGGAATGCAGTATCAGGGATCCTGAGTTAGCGCTTATGGGCCTGATCTCTGCCTTATGCCCGGAAGGGGTGTGGTCGTCCCTGTTGCTGCTGTTTGTGGAGGCGGCTTTCAGCATCCTGGGGAGGTCGGTTTTTTTTTGGAAACCGGAATGGCGGCTTTGGGGCGAGTACCTGAGGTGAGCGGCCATTCGTTGGCACCACGCCTGAGTCGGCTGATATCAAAATGGCCTTTGGGGCCGCGTCGGGTAGGTCATGGGAAGGCGGTGCAAGTTGGTCGCCTACCCTGCCTCCGCGAACGTTTCGTCGTGGCGTCCATCGAAACTAAACGGGAACAAACTTGCCTTCGTCGCAGTGGTGTTGCATGTTTCAGCGTATGAAAGCACTCGACTTATTTTCTGGACCGGGCGGATTGTCGCTTGGAATGAAGCGCGCCGGAATAGAACCCGTTGCATGCGTCGAGAAAAGCAAGGACGCGGTGGCTACGTATGACGCGCACACGCCGGACGCTGAACACTACCGCTCTGACATTCGTAGCATATCATTCGAACGCTATCGCGGGAATGTGGACGTAGTTTTCGGTGGCCCACCATGCCAACCGTTTTCGACAGGCGGCTTGCGTAAAGGTACCGCCGATGCTCGTAACATGTTTCCCGAATTTATGCGAGTGCTGAAGGAGGTCCGCCCCGCCGCGTTCTTGGCCGAAAACGTGCCGGGCCTGGCAACGCGCAACCGGGTTCAATATCTTGGTGAATTGTTGAGCGAATTTGAGACGCTAGGCTTCAATGTATCGTGGAACGTAGTCTCGGCCGCGGACTATGGCGTTCCGCAAAAGCGGCGGCGTCTCATCATTGTGGGCATGAAGAAGGGCACGTTTTGGTTTCCGAAGCCAACGCATGGACCGGATGCTCACATTCCGCACGTCGCGTCGGGTAGCGTGATCGACAAGGCATCGCCGCTTGGCGAACCGCCCGATTGCCCGGTCGTGTATGCGAAATATCCTGATCCGCGCCGAAGCCCCTACGCCGGTCACGTTTATAACGGCGGAGGTCGTCCCATCGACCTATCGACGCCGTGCCATACGCTGTTGGCTTCGGCGGGCGGTTACAAGACGCATTGGATCGATACGATGGACATTGCGCCCGAGTATTCGGCGCACTTGATGGCAGGCGGTGCGCCTCGCGATGGCGCTGTTCCCGGTGCGCGCCGAATGACGTTGGAAGAATCGGCGCTAATTCAAACTTTCCCCGCCGACATGTGGTTCGCCGGTTCGCGGTCGTCCCAATACACGCAAGTTGGCGACGCTGTTCCGCCAATGCTTGGTCACGCCCTTGGCGTCGCACTTCGTCGCCAGCTTGAAGGCGCAACGATTTGCCCGATGACGCACTATCAGTCAGAAGCTTCATTGCCATTGTTGATGACAGCGTAATGTCTCGCAATTTGTTGGTCGAATACGCGGTAGACGTGGCGCTTGAACGGCTGGATGCTTTCATTGAAGGCGAGAAGCTGACGGCGTTGCCCAACGCTGCGGCCCGCGCTGCAATGGACGGCCAGCTTGGCGACGGTTCGAACAGCGTCCGGTTGGCGTCGCTGTTCTTCGTCTTCTATGCGACGGTTGATACGGCGTGGGATTGCAATTCGATCCCGACTGGCATTCGCGGCATTTACGGCGACAAGCGGTTGGCGACGCAATTGGGGCTTCGCAGCATCACGCTTCACAACGCTGTTACAGCGTTCGGCGAAAACCTTGGGTGGAAGGGTAACGTCGCCAATTCCCGCCTTCAAAACGACGTGCGGTTCGACGGCTTCGCCCGCGCGATTGCTGGTATGAACCCCGAACAGCGGGCGCTATGCGCCGACTACATGGCCGCACGGTTCGCCGAAAGCCGGAAGGTCATTGCGCCATTACCGCCAGTTGCAGACGACGTGTTGACCTATGCCCGTGCGCGGAAGCTATTTTATTTGCTGATTGCCATTCCGTCCGAAGGCAACGTTCAGCAATTCCTTGTCGCTGCGCTGCTGTTCGTCCATCGGCAACGCCACGGCTATGACATTCGAACACACCACGTTCATGCATCCGACCGCTTCGACGCGACGGCTGGCGATATTGAGGAAATGTTGAACGGCGACCTTGTGCGCGCCTACGAAGTTACGGTCCGCCCTGATTGGAAGAACCGTGTCGGCGACTTCCGTAAGAAGATGGACGGTGCGAGCCTGCGCAAATACACCATCATTGCGTCGAACGTGAATAGCGACGACGACCTTGCCGAACCCGCCGATATGATACGCTTCCTTGCGCCGTATGGTCGCGACATTGCGGTCGTGGACATTCACGATTTCGTCAACGTCTTCGCGATGGAACTGAACGCCGACGAACTGCGCCGCGCGGTCACGCAAACCTACAGCTATCTAACGACGCCAAGCTTGTGCGGACGCGCCGATATTATTGATAAGTTCAACGCTGCGGTCGAAGGTTGGTTGGACGAAGCCACCTAAAACCTACCCATGCTCTGCCGAATGCTACGCCGGAAATAATATCGAAAATCACGACGTTGATTTCGTTATAGATTAGATGCTTATCTGCCCGCGTCCCACGGCCTCAATGGGAGTGCGGTCGGTAGTTATATGGCAACTGCGCTACGAATGTCGCCGGTGAGTGGTACTTCGGTTTGCGGCCCGTCTTCGTTCGTAGCGTTATATCTGAACCACCGTCCGCTTTCGGACCGCAGAAAGGATGGCATGAATGACCTGTTGAAAGCGGATGCGGCCTGCTAGCTCAAGATTGCCTGGCAGACAAGCCGCTTTGGCGAGTTTCCTGCCGGTCAGAATTCGGGCCGCGTCAGCCATAAGAGGCATAAATCCGAATCGACTGCTTCCGATCAATTATGGTCGTTTCAAGTCTGGATTTGCATACCCTGATACCGAAGATTATGGTGACTATACGTCATGCTTGCCTTTCAATAAAGGCTAAAGGTATTTTAGATGTATATAATCCATGCCAAGCCGATGACGTGGTAACGAGGGGGCGCGTTGATTGAAGAAATAAAAATCGCCGGATGCGCCAGCTATAGCGTCGAGGGACAGAGGCTTACCGAGCTTCGAAAAATCAATTTTATCTACGGCGCGAACGGCTCAGGCAAGACCAGCATCTCGCGCGTAATCGCGGCTCCGGCAGATCATCCGGCGTGTACGATCCGTTGGGCCAATGAACGGCCTCTTGAATGCCTCGTCTACAACACCGATTTCGTGGAGCGGAATTTCCGGTCTAACCTGCCCGGCATTTTTACGCTGGGCGAGCATGATGCAGCAGTGCTGGACCAGATCGACCAGACGCGAAGGCAGATTGCGGAGATTGAGCGCGATATCAGCGCGCGTAACATCGTACTTCATGGCGATGATGGCGCGAGCGGTAAACTCGGGGACCGTTCGGTACTGCACGAGAATATCGTGAACGAATGTTGGAAGCTGAAGAGCCGCTATGACGCCGATTTCCAGTCCGCCTTCACGGGCGTACGCGGCTCCAGGGCGCGCTTCTGTGACGCAATCCTAAGTCAGTGGGCGTCCAATCGGGCGACGCTTCATCCGCTCGAGGACTTGAAGAAGCGTGCTGCCGTCATTTTCGAAAAGGGACTTGCACGGGAGAGCGTGATTCGTGTGCCCGATAGTGTCGAGTTAACCCGGCTGGAGGCGTTGCCAATCCTCGTGAAAAAAGTCGTTGGTCAGGGTGATGTCGATATCGCCGGTCTGATCGATCGTCTTGGCAACAGTGACTGGGTGAAGCAGGGCATCAGCTATTTCGTAAAGAGCGCGCCCCAATGTCCATTCTGTCAGCAGGATGTCGACGCCGATCTCGCGAAGCGCATCGGCGATTATTTCGACGATGTCTATGATCGCGACATTGCGGATATCGCGTGTCTCGTTACAGGGTACGAGGCAGCGAGCGTAGCCTACCTCCAGGCGCTCAATGAGATATCGCAGACCAGCTCACGCTACATTGAGGCTGATCAACTGGCTGACCTTGTCGAACGTGTGACCGCGCGGCTTGCCCTCAATCAGCAGCATATCGCACGAAAGCAGAAAGAGCCGAGTGCCGTCGTCACGGTGGAGGACAACACTGACCTGTTCGCGGAAGTGCGGGCTTTTCTCATGGCCGCCAATGCGGCAATCAATGAACATAACCGAGCCGTCGATGATATAGGCAATCAGAAGACGCTGCTCACTAGAGAAATCTGGAAGTATATACTGGAAGAGGCCAAGAGTGTTCTCAATAACTACCATTCCAGCAAGACGGCGGTAGATGCAGCGATCAACGGCATCGAAGCGAGCCTGATAACCAAGCGCGGCGACCTCGCAACCACGAGGCAAACATTGCGTGATCTTGAGAAGGGTATCACGAGCGTTCAGCCCACCGTGACCGAGATCAATGCATTGCTGGCCTCATTCGGTTTTCGTGGTTTCAAGCTCGCCACAGCGGGCGATCAGGGCAACCTATATGAGATCGTCCGTCTTGACGGCAGCAACGCCGTTAGGAGTCTGAGCGAAGGTGAGAAGACTTTCGTTACCTTCCTCTATTTCTACCATCTGATCCGCGGCAGCGTTTCGGAATCCGGAATGACGAGCAATCGGGTCATTGTGTTCGACGACCCGATTTCGAGCCTCGACAGCGATATTCTGTTCATCGTCTCTAGCTTGATCAAGCGTGTGTTCGAGTTGAGCCGCGTACAGAACAGCATGATTCGGCAGGTGTTCGTGCTCACCCACAACATTTATTTCCACAAAGAGGTATCGTTCGATCCCGAGCGGAAGAGAGAACGCCGCGCGCACGAAACCTTCTGGATCGTCAAGAAGATCGATGATATCTCGACGCTGGAATCCTTCGATCACAACCCAATCAAGACATCCTATGAGTTACTCTGGTCCGAGGTGCGCAACGAGAACCGTTCCAACCTCACCATCCAGAACACACTGCGTCGCATTCTGGAGAACTATTTCAAAATCCTTGGCAACATGGACAAAGACAAGATTATCGAGAAATTCGATGGCCGTGAGAAGGTAATCTGCGCATCGCTTTTTTCGTGGGTGAACGACGGCTCGCACAGCACGCATGACGATCTCTACGTCTCCACTGATGCTGCCACAGTGGACGTCTATCTCGGCGTCTTTAAACGTATTTTCGAAGAGACCGGGCACATGCAGCATTATCACATGATGATGGGCACGGAACTTGTGCCCATAGCTTCTGTTTCGCCGATTGAAACGGCATCTCCAGTCACGAACAGCGGACAAGATGCGGCATGATCACTATATCAGATTAAGTATATCTGGCTGACGCTGTTGCTTCTTTGCGCCTCGAGCCCGATCGTGCAAGTATCGTTTCAAATTTGTCGATCGAAGTGTGCCTGAAAAATATCGGTTTTCGGGGCGCTGCCACAACTGTCTGGATGGCAGAGATGAGGGCGAAAACCGATCGAGGTTCCATTTTAGAAACCAGTTAGAAGTAGATCAAGCGCCTGGGTGATCTCATCCTGATAAATAGACAATGAAGTCACGATTTTCTTTAGATCACGGACAGGTACAGCAGCCATAAACTGCGTCATCATAACGAACGAATGGTCGTCGACTACAAAAACAGGATTTAGTCTCTTTGCCGGTTTTGGTGCCACTTCCTGTGATAAAAGTGGTACCACCATGCGGGTGCCCAACTCGTCCAGCAGGTCTGCCTGTACATCCAGAACGAAACGCACTTCATCTCGTCCGGCCAGACAATACACGTCAAAACGGGCCATTCAGAAGTTCCGGTAGTCCGCGAGAGGAAGACCGTTTTCTTCGACATACTGTCGGGATGCTTCAAGGGATGATCGGTTTTCTGCGAGCCATTGTTGAGCGCGGATCGACGCGATCGCAGACTTCAACCCCTGTTCGCAGGCTTGCGATATGTTGAGATCAAGCGATTTGGCTTCCTCGAGTAACTGAGCCGGTAACGTCACATTCGTGGGACGACGTAACGGACTGGCGGAATGTCGGCGAACCATAGCTTTTACCCCATACTTTAGGAGGTGAATCTTGGCACATATCCATGCGCATAACTATGCTCATGTTGGTATCCGGATGTATAACTATTTTTTGGAAGATTCCGTAACGCCTTTTGCATTCAAAATGAGGCGTTTGCTGTCTGTCCGTTCAACGACATCAGGCGGGCAGATCGTTGATGCTGGAGCTGGCGACCCTTACTGGACGCCCCCGACAGAGCGAATATACTGCGTTGGCGACATGCCAACGTGGCGGGCAAAGGCGGTGCTGAACGTGCTTGCCGAGCCGTAGCCGACTTGCGCGGCGATATGGTCCATCGCCACTTTGCGTGTGCGGAGCAGACGCTTGGCAAGCGCCATGCGCCATGCCAGCAGATAGTCCATCGGTGGATGTCCGACGACGCGCGTGAAGCGCGCGAAGAATGCCGAGCGCGACATTCCGGCCTCGGCGGCGAGATCGACGACGGTCCAGCCGTGTGCCGGGCGGGCGTGCATGGACCGCAGGGCCGAGACCAGGCGATCGTCCGCCAGTCCGCGAGAGAGGCTTGGTATCGACAGGGTGTCGGCGCCGCATCGAAGGGCCTCTATGAGCAGCACCTCGAGAAGACGTTCCAGAACGACCTCGCGCCCCGGCCGGGAATGACGTGTCTCATCGGCCACCAGTTGCAGCAGCAGCGCGAGCCGGGGTTCGCCGCTGGCGACGATCATAGTCGGCAACAGGGAGACGAGCAACGCGGCGTCGGGCGAGGCGAAGCTGCACAGGCCGACCTGCATCCTGAGCGTCACCGGTTCGTCAGCCTGTCCGACCCGAAAACGCCCTTCGCCGATTTCCGTCGGCATCGTGGTGACCCCATGGGGCGGCGCATCGATGCTTTCGACGACGTGATCGTTGGTCGAAGGGGATAAGACGAAATCGCCCTTTCGCACGATGATTGGCGGCCGGGCGGGCGACACGATCCGGCATTCGCCTTCAAGCACCGCAAAGAAAACCGGCTGGCCCTCGACCTTGCGGTGGAGGCGCCATCGGCCGGCATATTCGATGAGTTTGGAGTAACTGGCCGAGGGCTGGAGCAGGGTCACGATCTCGGCAAGCGGATCTATGGTCATAACAGGACGATCGC
Organism: Gluconacetobacter sp.; assembly: GCF_047721585.1. Taxonomy (NCBI): domain Bacteria; kingdom Pseudomonadati; phylum Pseudomonadota; class Alphaproteobacteria; order Acetobacterales; family Acetobacteraceae; genus Gluconacetobacter; species Gluconacetobacter sp. The sequence goes on along the minus strand of NZ_JBDNXE010000017.1, from coordinate 19,118 downwards.
CAATGGATTCGAGATGGTCGAGCGTAGATGGTCTCGCGGTTCACGACCATATCTGGAGAACCACATACGACATCGGAGTGTGCTCATGCCTACCGTCCTTATCACCGGATGTTCCTCGGGTTTCGGTCTGGAGACCGCGCGGCTGTTCCTCGAAAAAAACTGGCATGTCGTCGCCACGATGCGCCGGCCCACGGACGATATCCTGCCCGTGTCGGATCGTCTGACCATCCTGCCGCTCGACGTTACCGATCCGGACAGTGTCAGGACGGCGTTCGCGCAGGCGGGCGATATCGACGTGCTGGTCAATAATGCGGGGTTCGGCGCGGCCGTGCCGGTCGAACTGATCGAGCCGGATACCGCGCGCGCATTGTTCGAGACCAACACGCTCGGCACGCTGGCGACGATGCAGGCGATCCTGCCCATGTTCCGCGAACGCCGCCGTGGTACGATCATCAATGTCACGTCGACGGTCACTCTCAAGCCGCTGCCGCTGGTCGGCGTCTATCGGGCGAGCAAGGCAGCCGTGAATGCGCTGACCGAAAGCCTGGCGGTCGAAATGAAGCCGTTCGGCGTGCGCGTGCATATCGTCCTTCCCGGTCGCTCGCCCGAGACACGTTTCGGCAATAACGCCTTGCCGCATCTGCGCGGACTGGACAATGCCGACTACCAGCCGATGATCGAAGGCATGATCGCTGGTTTTCGCGAGGAAAGTGGTCCGATTACCCATGCTGGCGACGTGGCGGCGGCGGTCTGGCGGGCGGCCGTCGATCCGGACGCCCCGCTCAGGATCGCGGCGGGTGAAGACGCGGTACAGTGGATGGTTGAGGCCGGGCAGGCGTAATCGGCGGTTATACCTCGGACATGCGAACGGCTGCATCTATCCTTGTGTCGCAATCGTTTGCATGATCGTGCCGCGTTGCTTTTTCGGCGGAGCGCCTTCTCACGGAGATGAGCCGCCGGGCAGCGCGGGATAGGGTGGCGACGATACGCGTCAATTTATCATCGGATGATCCGGGGGATGATCCGGCGGATCGACTGGTCAACGGCTCGAGATTTTCGGCGGGCCTGGATGGGCGGAAACCAGAAAGCGGGCTTGCGATGCCGCGTCCTGGTTTGCGGATTCTTCGCGTTGAGGATTGAGGATATGAGCACGCATCGCGCGTAAACCGGCTCGCCGCGTCGTTGCGTTTATTTTGCCGCGTCCGGGGGTGTGGCGCGGCCCCCGGGGCGTGATCCGCATTGCGCGGCGACCGTCGGTGGCACGGTGTCCATCGACGAACGGCGCGGCCGGAGCCGATGGGGCCGCGGGGCCTACAGGATATGGCCGGCGGCGGATGCGGTCGGGCGCGGCGGCGTCGTGCCGGCCCAGCCGCCGCCGAGGGTCTTGTAGAGGGTCACGCTGTTTTCCATGGTCTGGAGTTGGGTCGTGATGCCGGCGAGGCGGGCCGTGTAGAGGTCGCGCTGGGCCACCAGGGTGGTCAGGTACGGGTCGTAGCCGGCGCGGAAGCGGGCGAGGGCCAGGTGATATTGCCGGTCGTTGGCGGCGATCAGGGCATCCTGCGCGCGGCGCTGCTTCAGGTAGGTGTCGCGGCCGGCCAGGGCGTCGGCGACTTCGCGGAAGGCGGTCTGGATCGTCTTTTCGTAGCGGGCGATTTCTTCCTTCTTGCGCGCCTTCGCGACGCGGAGTTGGGCCGTCAGGCGGCCGGCGTCGAAAAGCGGTACGGTGATCTGGGGGGCGACGTTCCAGGCGCCCATGCCGCTCTGGAACAGGCGGGTGATGTTGTTGCTGGCGGTGCCGTTCGCCGCCGTGATCTGGATCTTGGGGAAGAACTCGGCTCGGGCGGCGCCGATATCGTCGTTCGCCGCGCGCAGCACGTCTTCCGCCGACAGGATGTCGGGCCGGCGGGCGATCATGTCCGATGGCAGGCCGGCCGGAACGTCGGGGAAAGCCGTGACGGCGTCGAGGGATGTGAGAGACTGCAAGCTCCGTGTCGTGGCGTCGTCCAGCGGGGTGCCGACCAGAAGCGTCAACTGGTCCAGGGCCTGGGCGCGTTGGCGGGTATAGATTTGCAGGCTGGTTTCGGCATCGTGCAGGGCGGATTCGGCCTGGGCCACGTCCAGCGCCGTGACCGTGCCCGTGTGGGCCGCCTGCAGGACCAGGTTGTACGTATGCTGGCGGCTGTCGAGCACCTGCTGGGTGACCAGGACGGCCTGGTTGTCCGCGACCCAGGTCAGCATGCCCGATGCCACGGCGGCGATCAGGCTCAACTGCATGTTCTCGCGGTTCAGCGCGTCGGCCATATAGCGGTCGAACGCGGCCTGCGAGGCGCTGCGGATGCGCCCCCACAGATCGACCTCATAGGCCGAAACGCCGAAGCCCACGGCGTACTGACGCATGTAGAATGGACCGTTGGTCTGCGACAGGCTCCAGATCCTGGCATATTCCTTCTGGACATTCGCCAGCGCACCGCCGTTCAGGGTGGGGAACAGCGCGGCATTTTCGATGTCGAACTGGGCGCTGGCGGCTTCGACCTGATGCTGGGCGATCCGCAGGTCGCGGTTGTTCGCCAGCGCCAGTTCGACCAGGTGGCGCATGACCGGATCGCGGTAGAAGCGCCGCCAGTCAGGCAGGTCGGTGCGGTCGGTGGCCTCGTTGCCCGTGGGCCACGCCGTTGCGACGGCGGGGGCAGGGCGGTGCCAGGCCGGGATCATGGTGCAGCCGGACAGCAGCAGGGCGAAGCCGGCGGCCAGTGGCGCGAAGGGTCTGATGGGCCGCACCGTCAGGCTCCCTTTGTCTCGGTATCGTGGTGGGGGGCTACGGTGCTGCCGTCATGCAGCCCGGAGGGTGGGTGGACGATGAGCTGGCTGCCGTCGGGGAGGTTGTCGAGGATCTCGATCCGGTCGCCGTAATCGCGCCCGACCGTGACGTGTCGCACCGTCACGCGGTTGTCGGGCGAGACGGTTTCGACCGACAGTCCATCGGCTTCGTAATTCAGGGCTTCGGCGGGGACCAGCGTGACCCCGTGCGTGCGCGGCAGGTCGAAATGCACGGTGGCGTAGACGCCGGATGCCAGTTGCCCATCCGGATTATCCAGTTCGATTTCGACGGGCAGCATGCGGCTGTCGCGTTCCAGCGCATGGCCGGTTCGCGTGACGGTGCCATTGAAACGCTGGTCGGGACGCGCGGGCAGCGAGAGTGCGGCCGGCGTGCCGACCGTGATGCCGGTGGCCTGGTCCTGGGGGACATGGACGCGGACGCGCAGCCGGTCGGTGCGGGCGACCACGAACAGCGGTGCCGCCTGGACGTTGTCGGCATCGACCAGGTCTCCGGCCTCGATCGTGCGGGCGGTCACCACGCCGTCGAAGGGCGCGGTGATGGTCGTGTAGGCCTGGCGCTGCGCAATGTCGGCCAGCGCGGCGCGTGCGGCTTCCTGTTCGGCCAGCCTTGCCTGCTGGGTGATGCGATCGACGTCGAAATTCTGCTGGCTGACGGCGCCGCCGCCGACCAGTCCTGCCGATCGCCGCGCCGTGACGCGCGCCAGATCAAGGTCGGCCTGGGCCTGCGCCAGTGCCGCCTGTGCCCGGGCGACCTGCCGGTCCAGTTCCGGGGCGCGGATCAGGGCCAGGACCTGGCCGGCATGGACCGGGGTGCCGATATCCACGAACCGTTTTTCGATGTAGCCCGAAGCCCTGGCGCCAATGGCCGCCGTTTCCAGCGGGGCGGTTTCGCCCGGCAGGTCCAGCGCCACCGGTGTCGTATCGGTGTGGACGCGCATCGTGAGCACTTCGGGGACCTGGTTGCGGCGGGTGTCGGCCAGCGCCCGGACGGCGCGGGCGTGCTCGACATGCGTGACCGCACCGTAGCCCAGCAGGGTTATCAGGCCCAGGCCGATCGCGGTGCCTGTCGTGCGGCCGGCGCGCGATGGCGGGGTGGCGGGGGAAGAGATGTCAGACATCGCGATAATCCTCGAGAAGGCGGCTCTCGTGCCGGCGCAGGCGGCTGTAGAGCCAGGGCACCACGAACAGCGTGGCGCAGGTTCCCACCATCAGGCCGCCGATCACGGCGCGGCCCAGTGGCGCGTTCTGTTCACCGCCATCGCCCAGCCCCAGCGACATCGGCAGCATGCCGATCACCATGGCCAGCGATGTCATCAGGATCGGGCGCAGGCGCGCCTGTCCGGCGGCGATCGCGGCCTCGGCCGCCGAATGTCCGTCGGCGCGGCGTTCCTTGGCGAAGGTGACGAGCAGGATCGAATTGGCGCTGGCGACGCCGACGCTCATGATCGCGCCCATCAGCGAGGGGACGGAGAAGGTCGTGCCGGTGACGAACAGCATGAAGACGATGCCGCACATCGCGCCGGGCAGGCCCAGCACCACCACGAACGGGTCGGTGAAGGACTGGAAATTGACCACCATCAGCAGGTAGACGGCCAGCGCCGCCACCATCAGCCCGATGCCCAGCCGGCCGAAGGCCGAGCGCATGCTGTCGATCTGGCCTTGCACCGTGATGGTGTTACCGGGTGACAACTGGCCGCGATGGCGGGCGACGATCTGGTCGATGGCGCGCGCGATGCTACCCAGGTCGCGTCCTTCGACGCTGGCGTCGATATCGAGAACCGGCTGGATATTGCTGTGTGAAATCACGTTCTGCGCCATGCCGCGGGAGATCGTGGCGACGCTGCTGAGCAGGGACGGTGTAGCGGTCGCGCCCCGGGCGGGGGAAATCACGGTGTTCAGCAGGTCGCCCAGCCCGTTGACGCGATATTGCGGCGTCTGCACCGCCAGGGGGTACTGGATGCCGGTGGCGGGATCGACCCAGAAATTGGGCGTGACGGTATTGGACGAGGCCATCGAGACCATGACGTTGCGTGCGACGTCGTTCAGCGTCAGCCCCAGATCCTCGGCCCTGACCCTGTCGATGGCGATCAGCAGTTCGGGGGCCGCGATCTGCTGGTGCAGGTGTACGTCCACCAGTCCGGGGATCTGCGCGGCCTCGTGCAGGATGGCGCGCATCACCTTGCGATTGTTGGCCTGGTCGTAGCCGGCGATGCGGATATCGACCTGGGCCGGGATGCCGAAATTCAGGATCTGGGTGACGATGTCCGCCGGCTGGAAATAGAACACGCAGTCGGGGAAGCGCCGGGCCAGTTCGGTGCGCAGCGTGCGGATATAATCGGCGGTGGGGCGGTGATGCTCCTTCAGCGCCACCATGATCTGTCCGTCATTGGGGCCGATCGTGGTGCCGTCGTCGAACGGCATGCTGTAGCGGAATGGAATGCCGATATTGTCCAGAACCAGGTCGCGCTCGCTGTCCGGCACGATCTGGCGGATCGTGTCTTCGACGCGGTCGAAGATCTTCTCGGTGCTTTCGATCCGCGTGCCGGCGGGGGCGCGGACATGCAGGCGGAATTCGCCCGCATCGATGGAGGGAAAGAAATCCTGGCCGACCTGGGTGGCCACGAGGGCCGCTGCCACCAGCATGATGCCTGCCAGTGCGGGTACCTTCCAGGAACTGGCGATCAGCCGGTGCAGCAGGGCGACATAGCGGTCGCGCAGACGTTCGAAATGATGGTCGAACCTTTGCCCGAAGCGGGCGATGCGGCCGGGTGGCAGGCCGGCTTCCCGCCGCCGTCTGGCCTGTTCTTCTTCCGCCCCCAGCAGCAGGGCGGCCAGGATCGGCACCAGCGTGCGGCTGATGGCGTAGGAGGCCAGCATGGCGTAGACCACGGCCAGAGCCATCGGCGTGAACAGGAAGCGTGACGGGCCGGTCAGGAATTCCACCGAGACGAACACGCAGGAAATCGCCAGCGTGGAGACCAGGGTGGGCAGCGCGATGCCGGCGGCGCCGTCCAGGACGGCACGCCGCAGTTCGGCGCCGTCGTGGCGGATGCGGTGGATGTTCTCGATCGTGACCGTGGCGTCGTCGACGAGGATGCCGACAGCCAGGGCCAGGCCGCCCAATGTCATCAGGTTCAGGGTCTGGCCCGTCATCGAAAGAATGGCGATCGAGGACAGGATGGCCAGCGGGATCGAGGCCGCGACGATCAGCGTCGAGCGCCAGCTTGCCAGGAAGGCCAGGATCATCGCCGCCGTCAGCAGGCCGGCGATCACGGCTTCGGACGCCACGCCGGAGATGGCGGCCTTGACGAAGACCGACTGGTCGAACAGTTCGTCGATCTTCATGCCCGGCGGCGCCGCGGCGCGGGTGACCGGCAGCACCTTGTCGCGGATGGCGTTGACCACGTCGAGCGTCGAGGCGTTGCCGGCCTTCATGATCGACAGCAGCACCGAGCGTTGCCCTTCGCGGCGCACGACATTCTGCTGCACCGCCGTGCCGTCGCGCACCTGCGCCACGTCGGCGATGCGCACGATGGCGCCGGTCCTGGGGTCGCGCTTCAGGGGCACCTGATTGAGCTGGGCCGCGATGTTGGGCATGCCGTTCATGCGCAGATCGTATTGCGTGGGGCCGAACTTGGTCGTCCCGGCGGGCAGGGTGAGGTTCTGTGCATTGATGGCGTTGGACACGTCCAGCGGCGTCAGCCCCAGGCCGGCCAGTCTTGTGCTGTCGATATCCACCATGACCTGGCGGATCTTGCCGCCATAGGGCGGCGGCAGCATCGTGCCGGGAATGGGGGCGAGCTGCTGGCGGATGCGATAGACGCCGTAATCGTACAGTTCGCTCTCGGTCAGGTGGTCGGATGACAGCGAGAGTTGCAGCACGGGCACGGACGAGGCGCTGTACTGCATGATGATCGGCGGTTGCACGCCGGGCGGCAGGAAGGAGCGGATCGAGTTCGTGGCCGAGACGGTCTGCGCCACCGCCAGGTCGACATTCACGCCGGGTTGGAAATACAGCTTTTGCAGCACCAGGCCGGGGGTGGTCTGACTTTCGATGGTGCGCAGGTTGTTGACGAAGAAGCTCTCGGAAAATTCCGTATAGGTGCTGAGGCGTTTTTCCGTTTCGGCCGCGTCCAGCCCGTCATAGTACCAGACGACCGTCACCACCGGGATATCGATGGCGGGGAAGACGTCGGTGGGCGTGCGAAAAAGTGCCGTGACCCCCATGAGCAGGATCAGGACGCCGGTGACGAAGAACGTATATGGCCGTCGGAGCGCGAATGCGACGATACCCATGGGTCTCTCTATGTGATGGATGGACCGGATGCCTGGGCGTTCCGGAGGCAATGGCTGGGGCGGTCCGCCGAATTTTCCGTTCGTGTCCGGCATGAACCGAACGGAGGCGTCGAGGGGGCCGTATGGTCGGATCATGCAACCTGGAAGGATCGGGGCGGTAGAGCGATCCGCTCTTGTTCTTGCATGATTCGCGCCGATGCGGCGGCCTGGGAAGGGAGGCGATGGGCTCTCTCTGTTATATCATTTTGTATAATATGACATTTTTTGTTGATTTTTTCTTGCCACGATGAGGGGTTGGCATGATCCGATCAAATGATTGCACAATCCTCCTGATGGCTCGGAAAAGTCGTGTGATCGGATCGGGCATGCGTTAACGTGACGGAGAATGAGGGAGGCTTTCGTGACCTGCCCGGATGATCCGGATGGGGGCTGGCTTTCGGAGGGTTGGATGCACGCTATGCTCGACCGCCTGCGCGATACGATCGAACGGCATTGCGTCGCCCCGACCACGGAGACCGCTATTCCGGGCCTGCTGCTGTTTCGGGCCGACGCGCCGACCACGCCGATGAGCGTGGTGTACGAGCCGCGTTTCTGCGTGATCGTGCAGGGCAGCAAGCAGGTCATGCTGTGCGATCAGATCTTTGATTATGATGCCAGCAAATATATGGTGACCGCGGTCGACCTTCCGGTGTACGGCCATATTACCCACGCCAGCCCCGAGGCGCCTTATCTCGCGCTCTGCCTGACGCTGGACCCGGCCGATATTGCGGATGTACTGCTGGAACTGCGCGATGCGCCCGAAGACCTTTCTCATCAGTGCCCGCGTTGTCTGACGGTTAGTGCCCTGACACGGAATGTCCTGGACCCGGTGACGCGACTGGTGGGGTTGCTCGATACGCCGGAGGATATCGTCTTCCTCCGTCGCCTGGCGGTGCGGGAACTGCTTTATCGCCTGTTGCAAGGGCCGCAGGGGAGCGTTCTGCGGCAGATCGCCACTGCCGGCAGCAATCTGTCACATCTGAACCGGGCGATCGCCTGGATCAGGGATCATTATGCCCAGGCCTTCGATATCGCGGAGGTCGCGCGGTTGGCGGGGATGAGCCCGTCATCGTTTCATCGGCATTTCAGGGCTGCGACCATGATGAGCCCGCTGCAATATCGTACCCGCCTGAGGTTGCAGGAGGCGCGGCGGCAATTGATGGGCAATGCGGTGGACGCCGCCGAGGTGGGCTTTGCTGTGGGGTATGACAGTCCGTCGCAGTTCAGCCGCGAATATCGCCGCATGTTCGGCAACCCGCCGGCGCGGGATGCACAGCGCATACGGGCGGAGAATGCTGTGGAGGCGCGGGTGCTGGAGGCGGCGGTCTAGAAACGCCCTTGATGATTGGCGGGGTATGGAATCGTCGGTGTCCGTCATAGGGGGCTACCGAGGTCGTCGTGCCTGCGGGAAGATTGGTTGTACGTGATCCTGACAGCAATCTTCGGCTGAGGGAGCCGCTCCTCTCGCATCGGGCTGACGATGCGGAGGAGCGGGGGTGCCTATTCGGCGGTGTTGCGTTTGTCCTGCGTCCCTGTCTGGAAATCGCTGGCGTCATGGCGTTCGTGAAGCTGGCTGGACGGTTCGCCGCTGGTGCGGTTGACCATGCGGCCGCGCTGGACGGCGGGACGGGCCAGCAGGCGGTCGGCCCAGGCTTGCAGATGTTTGTAGTCCTGCACGCTCAGGAACTCGGCTGACGCGCCGTAGAGCCAGCCTTTGGCCAGGCCGCCATACCACGGGAAGATCGCCATGTCGGCGATGGTGTAGCTGTCGCCGGCGATGTACGGGGTTTCCGCCAGGCGGCGGTCCAGCACGTCGAGCTGGCGTTTGACCTCCATCGCGAAACGGTCGATCGCATATTCGATCTTGTGCGGCGCGTAGGCATAGAAATGGCCGAAGCCGCCGCCGAGATAGGGGGCGCTGCCGACCTGCCAGAACAGCCAGTTGAGGCATTCGGTGCGTCCGGCAATGTCCTTCGGCAGGAAGGCGCCGAATTTTTCGGCCAGGTAGAGCAGGATGGAGCCGGATTCGAAGATGCGGAGGGGTTCCGGTCCGCTGTGATCGACCATGGCGGGGATCTTGGAGTTCGGGTTGACGGCGACGAAGCCGCTGCCGAACTGGTCGCCGGCGCCGATATTGATCAGCCACGCATCATACTCGGCCCCCGCATGACCGGCGGCCAGCAGTTCCTCCAGCATGATCGTGACCTTCACGCCGTTGGGGGTGCCGAGCGAATAGAGCTGGAGCGGGTGCCGGCCGACCGGGAGCGCCTTGTCGTGCGTGGGGCCGGCGATCGGGCGATTGATGTTGGCGAACTGGCCGCCGTTTGCGCTGTTCCAGGTCCAGATCCTGGGCGGGGTGTAATCGGTCATGGTGATGCTCCGGTATCAGGGTGTGGGCGGGTAGTTGGACGGGAACAGGGCCCGGAGCGATTGTTCGTCCGTGGCCGTCTTGAAGACATGATCCTGCCCGACGGCGCGGGCGCGGGCCACCGCGGGGCGCGCGTCGATGGTCTGGAAGAAACGCTTCAGGTGCGGCCACGGCGCCAGCGGGTCATCCGTCGTGTTCATGACCCGTGCCACGCGGTCGATCCAGCCCCAGGCGGACATGTCGGCAATGGTATAATGCGTGCCGGCGAGATAGGCGCGGTCTTTCAGATGGTCGTTCAAGACCTGGTAATGACGCTCGGCCTCGCGTCGATAGCGATTGATGGCGTACGCCTGATCCCCTGGCGCGAAATACTGGAAATGCACCGCCTGGCCGGAATAAGGCCCCAGGCCGGTGGCGATGAACATCAGCCAGGACAGCAGGTCCGGCCGGTCGGCCGGGGTGCCGAGAAAGCGGCCGGTCTTTTCGGCAAGATAGAGCAAAATGGCCGTGGAATCGAAAACGCGCGCCGGTTTGCCGTCTGGCCCGTCGGGATCGACGATCGCGGGGACCTTGCCGTTGGGGTTGATGGCGCGGAAGGCCGGGTCATGCTGTTCGCCCTTGCGGGTGTCGATGGGGACGACCGTGTAGGGCAGGCCGCTTTCTTCGAGGAACAGCGCGACCTTCGCGGGGTTGGGGGTGGGGTGGAAATAAAAGCGGATCATGAAGCCTCCAGTCTATCGGGGCGCATGGGAACGGGGTGTTTTAGTACGCGCGTTACAGAATGACGTGTGGCGTTGCGTATGGCAAGATGGGTCGATGACCCGTGGATGGATGTTGGAATGGCGCGTCCGAGAGAATTTGACGAAGAGGCCGTGCTGGATGGGGCGGTCGCGTGCTTCTGGCGGCAGGGGTTCGATGCGACGTCGATCCGCGATTTGGTCGGCGAGACGGGGCTGACCGCCGCCAGTCTGTATAATGCCTTTGGGGACAAGCGGTCGTTGTTTCGGCTGGCGCTGGAACGGTATATCGAAGCGGGGATCGGCCCGCGCATTGCGCGATATGAGGCCATGACGCCGCTGGAGGGCGTGCGGGGCTATCTGGAAGACGTGATGGCGCGCTCGTTGAACGACCCGGAGAACAAGGGGTGCATGGTGGTGAACGCCGCGCTGGAATTCGCGGCGCGGGATGCCGAGTTCCGGCCGGTGATCGTGGGCACGTTCGCCCGGATCGAAGCGTTCTTTCTGGACTGTATCGAACGGGGCCAGCAGGATGGCAGTATCACGCGCCTGCTGGCGGCGGCGGATCTGGCCCGGCATTGTCTGGCCGTGTTGATGGGGGTGCGCGTTCTGGTGCGGGTCCGCCCTGAACGCACCGTGTTGAACGGGGCGGTCGCGGCCCTGATGGCGTCGCTGGCGGCGGGGCCGGGCGAGCGGGCGGATGCCAGCCCGGTCGGTGCCATATCACGAGAGGATTGAAGAATGATCTTGCCCGTAACGCATCTTGCCGCGTTCGCTCTGGTCGCGCTGGGGATGGCGCTGACCCCCGGACCGAACATGATCTATCTGATTTCGCGTTCGATATGTCAGGGGCCGCGTGCGGGACTGGTCTCGCTGGGCGGGGTCGCTCTGGGGTTCGTCTTCTACATGGTCTGTGCCGCGTTCGGGATCACGGCGCTGGTGATGGCGGTGCCGTATGCCTACGATGCGCTGCGGCTGGGCGGTGCGGCCTACCTGCTCTTTCTGGCGTGGCAGGCGATCCGGCCCGGTGGGCGCTCGCCGTTTCAGGTGCGGGCGCTGGCGGCGGATGGCAATCGGCGGCTGTTCCTCATGGGGTTCATGACCAATCTGCTGAATCCCAAGATCGCCGTCATGTATCTGTCGCTGCTGCCGCAATTTACCGTGCCCGGTTCGTCGATGCTGGCGCAGATCCTGATGCTGGGGGCCATGCAGATCGGCATCAGTGTGCTGGTCAATGCCGCCATTGCGCTGTCTGCGGGGAGAATGGCGATGTTTCTTGAAACCAGGCCGGGTTTTGCCAAGGCCCAGCGGTGGATCATGGCTACTGTGCTGGGCGGGTTGGCGGCGCGGATGCTGACCGAGCATCGGGGCGCATAGATCGCGGGGCGCATAGACCTCGGGCTCGGGTTCCGGCGGGGGGCATTCTCCGCCGGGTGAGCGGTGCATCGTTTTATGATGGAAAGGGTGGCTCCCGAAGTAGGACTCGAACCTACGACCCAGCGATTAACAGTCGCTTGCTCTACCAACTGAGCTATTCGGGATCAGCGCCGGGGCACCGTATAGCGGAGGTTCGGGACGGAGGTAAACCCCCTGATGCGTTTTTTTTTGACGGCTAGGAGAGGAGGCCCCAACCATGCGATGAAGCCTCGTGCGCGATGACCTGCATTGCGCCGGAGAGGGGCTGAAGGGGGCCTGGGACGGGGATGGATCAGAAGGCCGGTCATCCATGCGTGGCCTGACGCGGCGGCGCCTGCTGCTTGGCGCGGGCGGTGCGACGGCAGGGGCGGCCGTCGTGGGCGCCTTGGTGGTGCATTATCAGCGCCCCCGGCCGGTGGTGATGCACAAGGTCGTGCTGGATGGTCGGGCGCGGCGGATGGTCCTGTCCTGGCCGTCGTCGAATCGTCTGTTGTTCCATGTCGCGCAGGCGCGGTTTTTCGGCACGTACAATCTGGACGTGACGCTGGTGGATGGGGCGCGAACCGGCCGGACGACCATCGCCGATGTGGTGGAAGGACGGGCCGTGGGCGCGGCGGCGCCGATTCTGACCTGGCTGGACCGTTACCGTCTTGGCCCGATTCCGGTGCATCTGGTCACCGGTCTGCAATCGGGGGGCTTTCGCCTGCTGGTGCGGCGTGGGGTCAAGGGCTCGCGGCTGGATAATGTCGCCGGTATGCGCATTGCGGTGACGGACCAGGATATGGCCGACCGGCTGTTCTTCTCGGTCATGATGCGGCGCAAGGGCATCAATCCGGACGATGCGGTGCATTGGGTGACGCTGGCGCCGGCGCAGATCGAAGACGCCGCGCGGGCTGGCGAGGTCGATGCCGTGGCGGCGCACGATCCGCTGGCGTGGCAATGGCTTCACGCGCCCGATCCGCTGTTCTTTGAACTGGCGAACAGCACGACCGGGCATTACAGCCAACGGACCAATCTGGCCCTCGGCCTCTCCGACGCCCTGTTGCGGTCCGACCCGGTGGGGGCCGCGTCGCTGGTGATGGCGCTGCGCGCGGCCTCGGACTGGGTCCGCCAGCATCCCGACGAGGCCGCCGGGCTGATGGCCGAGGCGACGGATGGCATGGATGCCGCCCAGATCCTGGCCATGCTGCGGCATGAAAGCCTGGGGATCAGCCCCGTGGGGCATGACCTGCGGGTGCAGGTGTCGCAATATGTGGATGAAATGAAGCTGCTGGATCGCGTGCCCGATGCGGTCGGTTCGGCCGCTTATGCGCGGCGGCTGTGCGTCAATGTGCTGGAGGCCGATGAATCCGGCGCGCTGCTGATTCCGGATGCCGGGCCGGCCTGACGCCCGGCCCGGCATCCGTTCAGTCGTAGAATTCGGGCGCCTGCCGGAAGTGGGGCCAGGCCTCGGGGTCGTGACCGGTGACGATCCGGGCGGCGGTGCGTTCGGCCAGGGCGTGCAGTTTGCGCACCGAGCGCACGCTGTCGATCGTCGAGGTGAGGAAGCCGGGCAGGGAGCGTTCCGCCCAGTGATCGAGCGTGTAGGCGGCGTCGATCGTCAGCAGGGTGGCGCCGGTTCCCGGCAGGCGGACCAGGAACGACATGTGACCCGGTGCGTGGCCGGGTGTGAACACCGTGGTCAGCACGCCGTCGCCATATAGGTCGTGATGGTCGTCCGCGAGGCCGTTGAGGAACTGCCATTTCAGACCGGGACGGTCGAAATCGCGCCGGATATAGCCGCCCGCCGCGAACCAGTCGGGCGCGTAGGCATAGTCGTATTCCGCCTGCTGGACGATGTGGGTGGCGTTTGGAAAACGGCCGATCGCGCCGGTATGGTCCAGATGCAGGTGCGATTGCAGGACATGGCGCACGTCCTCGGGCCGGATGCCCAGGCGGGCGAGCTGGGCCACGCATCCGTCCGCCTCGGTCATCACGGGCCAGTAGGTGTCGCAGATCGCGCCCCAGTAGCCGCGCGGGTCGGTCGCGACCTCGACGGCGTTGCCGCCGTCGATGATCGTGTGGCCCTTGGGATGCGTGATCAGGAAGAAGGGAATCGGGATTTCATAGTCCGCGCCGTTGCCTTCGTTCATCTTGATGTTGTGCAGCTTGCATTTTACGGACCCGCTCTGGAACATGTACAGCCGGATATCGGTCATGGTGGGGCGTCTTCGTGGCTTGGGCCGTTTGCCGGCCTCGTGGTTTCGACTGGATTTCGCCGGGCGGTTCAGAAGGCCTCGCGATACAGGGCCAGGGCGTCTTCTTCGGTGATTTCGACCGGGTTGTTGACCAGGAGCCGGGTCTGTTTCATGGCGTCGCGGGCCAGCATGGCGAGGCTGTTGTCGGTCACCTTGACATCGCGCAGCCGGCGGGGGGCGCCGCTTTCGTCCATCAGCGTCATCATATGCGTGACGAAGGCGGCCGCGCGGGTGTGGATGTCGCCTTCGCCCGGCGCGCCGACGACATCGGCCAGTTCGGCATAAAGCGGGGCGGCGATGCGGGCGTTGTAGCGCAGCACCGGCCCCAGCATCAGCGCGTTGGTCAGGCCGTGGGGCAGGTGGTAATGGCCGCCCAGCGGATAGGCCAGCGCATGGACGGCGGCGACCGGCGCGTTGGCGAAAGCCTGGCCGGCGAACAGGGCGCCCAGCAGCATGTTTTCGCGCGCCGCGCGGTTGTGGCCGTCGCGGCACGCGGGCAGCAGGTTGGCCGACAGCAGGCGCAGCGCCTCGCGCGCCAGCATGTCCGAGATCGGGTTTTTCCGGAATTTCGACGTATAAGCCTCGATCGCGTGGACCATGGCGTCGATGCCCGTCGCCGCCGTGTGGATCCGCGGCAGGCCGACCGTCAGCGCGGCATCGAGCAGGACGAAATCGCCGTAGAGCTGGGGGGAGACGACGCCCATCTTGGTCGTCTCGCCCGTGGTGATGATCGAGATGTTGGTGACTTCGGACCCCGTGCCGGCCGTGGTCGGGATCAGGGCCAGGGGCAGGCGCGTGCCGGTGACGTTGCCGACGCCGTACATCGAGGCCAGATCCTGTGCCGACCCCGCCGTGACGGCGATGAGCTTGGCGATGTCCAGCGACGAGCCGCCGCCCAGTCCGATGACGATATCCGCCCCCTGTGCCCGTGCGGCGGCCGTGCAGTCCAGGACCACGCTTTCCGGCGGATCGGCGACGACATCGTCGAAGAGCGTGACCTGAAAGCCGGCCTGTTCCAGCGAGGTCCGCACCGGGTCGATCAGTCCGGCGCGGACCAGTCCGGCATCGGTGACCAGCAGGGCCGAGCGGGCAGCGAACCGCCCGGCCAGTGTCTCGCCCAGGCGGCCTGCGCCGCCCCATTCCACATGGATATGGGGGACCGTGGTGAAGCCGAAGGGAGTGAAGGTCATATCGTTATTCTCTTTTGATCTTGTTTTTTGAACGATACTGGCCCGATGCCGGTTTTTTTTAGCCTATGGCGGAGCAGAGATATTTGATTTCCAGATATTCCTCGATGCCGTGACGCGAGCCCTCGCGGCCCAGGCCGGACTGCTTGATGCCGCCGAAGGGCGCGACCTCGTTGGAGATCAGGCCGGTATTGTGGCCGACCATGCCGTATTCCAGGGCCTCGGCGACGCGCCAGACCCGGCGGACGTTCTCGGTATAGAAATAGGCCGCCAGACCGAATTCGGTGTCGTTGGCCATGGCGATGACCTCCTCCTCGGTCTCGAAGCGGAAGAGGGGGGCGACGGGGCCGAAGGTTTCCTCGCGCGCGACCTTCATCTTCTGGGTGACGCCGGTCAGGATCGTCGGTTCGTAGAAATTGCCGCCGAGCGGGGGTTGCCTGCCGCCCGTCACCAATGTCGCGCCCTGGGCCAGTGCGTCGGCGACGTGGGATTCGACCTTTTGGACCGCGGCCTCGTCGATCAGCGGGCCGACGGTGACGCCGGGCTCGGTGCCCCGGCCGAGTTTCATTGTCCGCACCGTCTCGGCCAGGCGGGCGGCGAAGGCGTCATGGATGCCGGACTGGATGTAGAGCCGGTTGGCGCAGACGCAGGTCTGGCCGGCATTGCGGTATTTCGAGGCCAGCGCTCCTTCGATCGCCGCGTCGAGGTCCGCGTCGTCGAAGACGATGAAGGGGGCGTTGCCGCCCAGTTCCAGGCTGAGTTTCTTGATGGTGGGGGCGGACTGGGCCATCAGGATGCGCCCGACCTCGGTGGAGCCGGTGAAGGACAGCTTGCGCACCACGTCCGACCCGG
Source organism: Gluconacetobacter sp. (assembly GCF_047721585.1). Classification (NCBI taxonomy): domain Bacteria; kingdom Pseudomonadati; phylum Pseudomonadota; class Alphaproteobacteria; order Acetobacterales; family Acetobacteraceae; genus Gluconacetobacter; species Gluconacetobacter sp. The sequence goes on along the minus strand of NZ_JBDNXE010000017.1, from coordinate 3,148 downwards.
TCAGCACGCCGCCGATGGCGCGGGCATCGCCGGTGATGACTTGCAGGACGCCGGCCGGGACGCCTGCCCGTTCGGCCAGCACGGCCAGGGCCAGCGCGGTCAGCGGCGTCTGTTCGGCCGGTTTGACGATCATGGTGCAGCCGGCCGCGAGTGCCGGCGCCGCCTTGCGGGTGATCATGGCGGCGGGGAAGTTCCACGGCGTGATCGCGGCGCAGACGCCGACCGGCTGCTTGATGACCAGCAGCCGCTTGTCGGCGGTGGGGGCGGGGATCGTCTCGCCGTAGATGCGCTTGGCTTCCTCGGCGAACCATTCGATGAACGAGGCGGCATAGAGGACCTCGCCCTTCGCCTCGGCCAGGGGTTTGCCCTGTTCGGCGGTCATCAGCGCCGCCAGGTCGTCGGCGTTCGCGATCACCAGATCGAACCAGCGGCGCATGATGGCGCCCCGATCCTTCGCGGTGCGGGCCGACCAGGCGGGCAGGGCGCGGGCGGCCGACGCGATGGCCGCTTCGGCCTCGGCCGCGCCCAGATCGGGCACCTGGCCGACGATCTGCCCGGTGGCCGGGTCGGTCACGGGCGTGGTGCGTCCTGGGGCGGAGCCTCCGGGCGCTGTGATCCATTTTCCGTCGATCAGGCAGTCCGACCGCAGAAGGGTCGGGTCTTTCAGCATTACCATTGCCGTCTCCCTATCGTTCAATATATTGAACGGATGGTCATCATGATGAACTGTGGGAGCGTCGCGCTTCTTCGGTCAAGGTGGGAGGGGGCGGTGGAAGGTCACGATCAGATCAGGTCCGCCGGGGCGCATGTGCCCGCGCTGCGCCGGGCGGTGGCGATTCTGGACCATGTTGCGGCGTCTTCCGACGCGCCGACGCCCTCCGGACTGGCGCGCGCGCTGGGGTTGCCCAAGAGCACCGCGCATGGGCTGGTGCAGGCGATGGAGGAACTGGGGCTGCTGGTGCGCGCGGCTGACGGCAGCCTGCGAACGGGGCCGCACCCCTTGCGGTGGGCGTGCGATTTCCTGGCCCGGACCGATCTGGTCTCGGTCTTCCGGCATGCCATCGCGGACACGCGGCGATTCGACCGGTTCACCGTGACGATGACGGTGCTGGACGGGGGTGAGGTGGTTTATATCGCCTGTTCGGATGCCAGCCGTCCGCTGGACGTGACGTTTCGGATCGGCATGCGTCTGCCCGCCCCCTTCACCGCGACGGGCAAGGCGCTGTTGGCGGCCCGGCCGGAGCGGGACCTGGACGGACTGTTCGCGCAGGGATTTCCGGCGCCGCTGACGCGCTACAGCGTTGCCTCGCTGCCCGCTCTGCGGCGGGAACTGGTCGAGACGCGGGAGCGGGGCTTTTCGATCGACGATGGGCAGATCCGCGAGGGGCTGTTCTGCCTGGGGGCGACGGTTGGCGACCATACCGGCCACGCCGTGGCGGCGCTGGCGCTGTCGCTTACGCGCAGCGAGGCCACGCCGGAGGTGATCGCGACATTGGGGCGCAGCCTGGTCGAGGCTGCCGCCGACCTGTCGCGCCGGCTGGGGGGCGGCTGACCGGCGTTGCCGGTCTTATGCCGCCGCGCGGCGTTTGCGGGCCGGGGTTTCCTTTGGGGCGGCCTTCGTGCTGCTTTTCGTCGTGCCCTTGGTGCGCTGCGTCGTCTGGGCGTCGTGGCGGAAGATCGCGAGGATCTGCATCGCGATCTCGGCACGGGACATGCGGCCTTCGTGGTACCAGGTATCCGCCGTGTTGAGCAGGCGCAGCAGCAGGATGCGATAGATCTGGCGGTCCATCTCCGGCGGCAGGGGCAGGGCGTCGACGATGTCGCGGAAGATGGTTTCGAACTCGTCGCGCTTCTTGACGAGGGCGGCTTTCACCTCCTCGGGCACCGAGCGGAAATTGTTCATGATCGGCAGGGTGAGGGATTCGGCATTGAGCTGGATTTCCAGCATCTCGCTGCATGCGGCCTCCAGCCTGGCCCATGGCGCGGTGTGCGGGGCCATGGCGGCGCGCACCCGCCGTGCCGCCGCGTCCAGCGCCCGGTCGTGGATTTCGATGAACAGGGCCTCTTTCGAGCGGATATGGTAGTATAGCGATCCGCCCATCATGCCGGCCCGTTCGGCGATCTCGCGGATCGATGTCGCCTTGTAGCCATATTCGGCGAACAGCTTGGCGGCGATTTCCAGGATTTCCTGCCGGCGTTCCGGGTTCGGGACGGTATCGGCCGTCGCGGGGGCCTGTGTGCGGCCGCGCCGGGCCGGACGGGCCGGGGGATCGTCATGCGTCCTGTTCGAACCGGTGGTTTTCTGCCTCACGCTCACGCCGACCTGTGCTCCTGATGCCTGCTTTCCGGTAATTCTTAATGCATGGCCGGTTCATGTTCCATGGTCTGATGGGCGGTCTGGCCGAAAGGGCGTGTTTCGCGCGTCCGCGTCCGGCGGGTTCGCACGCTGTCATGTGCGATGAGGTATGCGTCTTTTCGGTCCGGGCAGGACCGTGGAATGGCATGAAGGGTCGATATTCGGGACATGGAAAGCCGGTCTGTCCGGGGGCGCTGTCGATGCGCATGACGCGTGGGTGTGCCGTTTCACGGCGTCTGCCGGTTCTGGCTGCCTTGGGATTGCTGCTGGCCGGCTGTGCCGGGACCGGCCGCACCCCCGACTGCCGGGCCGTGGGCGGCAATGCGGTCTATCTGGTCGATCGGGGGTGGCATACCGAAATCGGCGTGCCGGTGGCCGCACTCTCCGGCCCGCTGGCGGTTTATCGCGAGATCTTTCCCGGCGCGCGGACCGTTCTGTTCGGTTACGGCAAGAAGACGTTCTTCACCGCACCGGCGTCCAGCGTGGAAGAATATCTGATCGGACCGTTTCCCGGCCCGGCCGTGGTGCAGGTCTTTGCCATGACCACCACGCCCGATCGGGCCTATGGCCCGGAAGCCGTGGTGGTGCTGCCGATGAGCCGGGAGGAGACCGATCGTCTGTCGGAATTTATCGGGGGGGATCTGGAGCGAGGGCGGGACGGCCGGCCACGGTTGATCGCGGTCGGCCATCGGCCGGAGAGCCTGTTTTATGCGGCGCGCAGCCGCTACACGCTGTTCCATACCTGTAACGGATGGGTGGCGCGGGCGCTGGGCCGGGCGGGCCTGCAGGTTT
>NZ_JBDNXE010000016.1:0-47858 GCF_047721585.1 Gluconacetobacter sp. | reverse complement strand
GGTGGCGATGCGCCAGACCGGTGCGTCGCCCATGTCGAGCGACGCGGGGGGGGCGGGGATTTTAACAGCCACCACACCGCCCGCCGGCGCGGCGCGCGCCCGCGCGCGCGGCAGCACCACCGCCATCAACAACCCGCCGGCCCCGGCCAACGCCCGGCGGCGCGAAACGGCAATCGTCGTCATCGCCATCAAACCGCTCCGGCCACGTTACGAATGGCCGCCCTGATCCGCCGATAGGTACCGCAGCGACAGATATTGCCCGACATCGCCTGATCGATCTCGTCGTCGGAGGGGTGCAGATTGCTTTTCAGCAGCGCGATGGCCGCCATGATCTGGCCGGGCTGGCAATAGCCGCACTGGACGACATCGATCTCCAGCCAGGCTTTCGTCACCTCCGCCGCCACCTCGTCCTCGGCCAGCCCCTCGATCGTCGTGACCGGCCGCTGGCCCACCAGCGAGGCCGGCAGCGAACAGGCCCGGACCGCCTTGCCGTCGACATGCACGGTGCAGGCCCCGCACTGGCCGATCCCGCAACCGAACTTCGTGCCCGGCAGCCCCAGCACATCCCGCAGGACCCACAGCAGCGGCATGTCATCGGGAACATCCACCTGATGCGCCGTACCGTTTACCTGCAATGTCAGCATACAAATCCTCCGGACCAGACAAACCGGGGCACGGACTGGCGATTACCCACCAGTCCGCCGCACCGCCATCAGAACAGTATCGAAACGACCATATCCCCGCATCCCTTGAAATCAGGGAGACGGCCCCTGCTGATGGTCCGGCCTGTCGGCCGATTCGGGCAGCGCGTCCGCCAGGTCGGCCGTCGCCAGCGCGATCGCATCGTCAGACGCTCTCACAACGGCGCTGTCGCCCGGCAGCAACGCGACGCCGGAGCGTTCGGTCGTATGCCGCTCCCGCGTCAGTTCATCGAGGTTGGCCAGAATGTCGGGGTAATCGGCCACCAGCCGGCGGAAACGGCGCGTGCTGATGGTCAGGAACTGGCCGAACTGCAACGACCGCGTCACCGCCCGCGCCGGCATGCGCGACAGGGCTTCCTCCGCCCCGATCACATCGCCGGCCCCGAACCGCACGTCATGTTCGGGGAAATGGGTTTCCGCCAGCCCGGCACTGATGAAATAGACGGTTCGCACCCGCCGCCCACGCCGATACAGCCGCTCGCCCGGCGAGGTGAAATGGATGGAAAATTGCGGCGCGATCGCATGCAGCACTTCATCCGACAGGCCACGGAAAACCGGCAGCGCGCGCATCCGCGCCTCGATCCCCGCCTTGATGTCGAAGACCAGCGGCGCACCCAGATGTCCGCGCCGCCGCTCGACATCGCGATGAAGTTCGCGGTGCAATTCGTCGCTGATCAGAGACTCCGATAGAAGGGAGTCATATTCCTCTCCTTCCAGCCGCAACGAGACCTGTTGCAGCAGGCGCATTTCCAGCGCCTCCGAATAGCCCTGATAATGCAGCCGCAGCGTATGCAACGCCTCGTTCAGCAGCTTGCGCTGCCGCTCCAGCACCTCGCCGACGATTTCGCCGATGCGGCTGCCCAGCGTCGGCTCCATGCGCGTGCGCATGAAGCGGATCAGCGACAGCGAGACGAAATAGCTGATCATCAGCATCTCGAACCGCTCGGTCATGCACGACATCAGCGGCTGGTCGAAATGGAAGCCATGATGGATCGCCTGCGCCAGCCGGAACCGCAGCGACGGCCGCAGGCGTCGGCGCAGCGCGCGCACATAGCCGAAACGCCCTTCCAGCCGGGCACCATCGACCATCGCCTCGGCCGAGCGTAGCAATGTCTCCATCACCGGGCGCGACAGGCCCTGGATGCGGAACAGGTCCAGCAGGATCGAGCGTTCGCGGTTCGCGATCACGATCAGCGCCAGTGTCACCCTCTGCCGGTCGCCCAGCGCGGTGTCGAACGTATTGGCCTGCTCCTCTTCCTCCACCTGCCGGCCAAGCTGGCTGATGACGGTGTCCGACACCGCGCGGGAGAAGCCCAGTTCCTCGGCGACCTCGCTGGTGCGGTCGCGCACCTCGCCCAGCCCGATGCCCAGCACCTGATGCCGCAACGCCTGGTCGATCGGCGAAAGCTGGTCGAGCTTCAGGAACAGCACCAGATACCGCAGCGTGGTGCCGTTGACGAACAGCGTAATCAGCACGAACCCGGTCGCGATGATCCCGATGAAATGCGCGACGGGGGTCGAGACATGCTGGTTCTCGGTCACCGCCAGCGCCAGCGCCAGCGTGATCGCCCCCCGCAGCCCGCCCCAGACCATCGTGATCTTGAAGGGCGTGGGCACCGGCGGCGACAGGCGCGTCGCCGCCAGCAGCGGCAGCAGGCCGAACACCACCGCGCCGCGCGCCAGGAGCCCGGCCCCCGTTGCCAGCAGGATCAGCACGCAATCCCAGCGCGTCATGCCCACCAGCAGCCGGGGCACCAGCATCGACGCCAGCACGAACACCAGCGACCCGGCCCAGAACACAAGCTGCTGCCAGAGTTCGTTGAGAAAGCGCCATGTCTGCGGCCGAAACGTCGAAGGTCCATAGACCGACATGGTCAGCCCCGCCGACGCGGCGGCCACGACGCCGGAGAACCCCAGAAACTCGTCGCAGAGAATATAGACGATATAGGGCAGCGCCACGGTCAGCGTAATCTCCGCCGCCGGCGCCGCGCCGATGGTGGTGATCATCAGCAGCGTCAGCCGCCCGAACAGCACGCCCATGACAATGGCGCCGATGAACGAGACCAGGAATTCCAGCAGGGCGCTGCCCGGCGCGATGCTGTGATGCGACGTCACGGCCGCCAGCAGCAGCGAGAAGATCGAAATCGCCGCCGCGTCGTTCAGCAGCGCCTCCCCCTCGACCAGACGGGTCAGCCGGCTGCTGGCCCCGATATCGCGAAAGATTCCCGCCACCGCCGACGGGTCGGTGGTCGCCACGATCGCCCCCAGCAGCAGGCAGACCGAAAGCGGCAGCCCGGCAAAGGGAAACAGCGCAAGCCCGATGGTCGCGGTCGAGACCACCACCGCCACCACCGCCAGCAGCAGCACGGTCGCCGTCTCATGCGCCAGACGGCGCACATCGATGGCCAGCGCCCCCTGAAACACCAGCGCGGGCAGGAAGATCAGCAGAAAGGCTTCGCTGTTCAGCGGAAAATCCAGCAGGGTCTCGGCCGCGCCGTTGAACAGTTCGGTATAGGACGACCGCAACACCAGGTCGGCGCTGCCACCCAGCACGATTCCCGCCAGCGCCAGCAGCACCGTTTCCGAGATTTCCAGGCGTCTTGCGACCGGCTGAACCGCGCTGACGACCACCAGAAGCGCGGCGATCGCCAGAAGAACCGCAGCCAGACCTGTCACCGCCATCCGTTAACTCCCTGTCGTCCTACGCCCGGCCCATTCATCATGGCCCGAGAGTATGACATTCCGATGGCCTTCCGGCCCCGCGATGCGGCGCCGGTGCCCTCGCCCGTGCTCATGCCCCGAAAAAGCATACCGGCCGGTTACCGGCAACGGCACCAGACGGTCACGTTATGCTGCCGTCCTGAAACACGGCGCCCTCAGCCGTGGCCGCCAGCCACGCCCGGACCTGCGCCTCGGGGTCCGGCTGGCCGATGAAGTCGGACACGGCGGAAACGCAATCCGCCCCGGCCGCGATGCAGGATGCCACGCGCGCCAGCGTAATGCCACCGATGGCGACCAGCGGCACCGACCCAACCAGCCGCTTCCACTCCCTCAGCCGCTCCACACCCTGCGGCCCCCAGGGCATCTTCTTCAGCCGGGTCGGCCAGACCGGGCCGAGCGCGACATAGTCGGGCCGCACCGACAGGGCACGATCGAGTTCACCGGTGGAATGGGTACTCACGCCCAGACGAATCCCACCAGCCCGAATCGCCGCCAGATCGGCATCGTCCAGATCTTCCTGGCCCAGATGAATGAAGTCGATTCCTTCATCCAGAGCGAGGCGCCAGTAATCATTCAGCACCAGGCACACGCCATGGCGCGCGGCATGGGCACGCGCGGCGCGGATCTCCCCCAGCAGCGCGGCGCCTTCCAGATCCTTGACGCGTAACTGGATCAGCCGCGCCCCGGCCCCGCCCAGACGATCGACCCACACCGCCCGATCGACGACCGGATAGATCCGTGACGGCAGGCTCATGCCAGCACCGCCCGGCCCAACACAGGGGTCGAAGGCGCCGCCATGTCGCGCTGCTCCATCGGGTCGGCGGCCCGCGCGATCAGCCCGGCCTCGACAGCAAGGCGAAACGCCGCCGCCATCCGCGCCGGATCGCCCGACTGCGCCACGGCGGTATTGATCAGCACGGCGTCATAGCCCAGTTCCATCGCCTGGGCGGCGTGAGACGGCAGGCCGATCCCCGCATCCACCACCAGCGGCACATCGGGAAAATGCGCGCGCAATGCCCGCAGGCCGAACACATTGTTCAGCCCCTTGCCGGAGCCGATCGGTGCCCCCCAGGGCATCAGCACCCGGCAGCCCGCCCGCAACAGGCGCTCGGCCCCGACCAGATCCTCCGTCATGTACGGAAAGACCTTGAATCCGTCCTCGCTCAGGATTCGCGCCGCCTCGACCAGCGCGAACATGTCGGGTTGCAGCGTGTCCGATTCGCCGATGACTTCCAGCTTGATCCAGTCGGTCTCGAACACCTCGCGCGCCATGTGGGCGGTCGTCACCGCCTCCTTCACCGTATGGCAACCGGCGGTATTGGGCAGAACCGGCACGCCCAGATCGCGGATCAGCGACCAGAAAGCCTGCCCCGCGCGACTGCCGACCGATTCGCGCCGCAGCGACACCGTCACCACCCCCGCCTGGGCCGCCCGCACGGCATCGGCCAGGATTTCGGGCGACGGATATTGCGCCGTCCCCAGCATCAGGCGGGACGACAGTTCGGTACCATAGAACAGCATGGGTCTATCCCCCCTGCATCGGGGCCAGGATCTCGATCCGCGCGCCCTCATCAATCGTCCATGACGCCCGGCGCGATGCCGGGACGAACGCGCCATCCACCGCCGTCGCCACCCTGGCGTCGCCATAACCCAGTTCATCCAGCAGGCCGGCCAGGGTCGCCGTCGTGACCTCGCGCGGCTCCTCGTTCACCAATATCCTCAACGTCATTCCTCCCCGCCCCGTTCGCCCGTCGCCCCGCCAAACCGTCAGGCGGCGGGGCCGCCGAACACGATGTCGCCCACCTGCCTGGCCCGCGAAGGCGACAGCAGAAAACCATGACGATACATCCCGTTCACATGAACGGTGCGCCCTTCCACGGTCACGGCCGGCACATTGTCCGGATAGGCGGGCCGCACGCCAACGCCCGTTTCGACGATTTCCGCCTCACCAAAGGCCGGATGCAGCACATAGGCGGCGGTCAGCAATTCCACCATCGAGCGCAGGGTCATGCTGGCCAGACTCTCGCTCTCCACCATCGTCGCCCCCACCATGAACAGATGGTCCGCCCTGGGCACGATGTAAACCGGTATCCGCGGATGCAGCATGCGGACCGGCCGGCTCAGCGTCACCTCATGGCAGCGCAGCAACACCATCTCGCCGCGCACCCCACGCAGTCCGGTCAAGCGGTTTTCGGCGGCGATTCCCGTGCAATCCACCACCCAGTCGGGCCGCGCGCCATGCCACGGGACTTCAGCCATGCGCTCGGCCGGCGCATTGACAACGATCGTGCCGCCCAGCGCGACCAGTCGCGCACGCAGCGCCCCCAGCGCCTCGCGCGGGTCCAGATGCCCCTCCTCGGGAAAGAACAGCCCCTTGTCGAACCGCCCCTCCAGATCGGGTTCCAGTTCAGCGATGCGGGCACCATCCACGGTCTGGAAATGGCTGGTTCGCCGTGCGAAACGCGCGATATCGCCCACATCGCGCGGCGGGGCCAGCACCAGCGTGCCATTCCGCGCCACGTCCGGCACATGGGCGGCCCACCATTCGACCGATTCGAGCGAATCGCGCGTCACTTCCGGCGGCGCGGATTCGGCCTCGCACCACGGCGCCAGCATCCCCCCCGCCATCCACGACGCCCCGGAGCCCTCGCGGCCACCGATCTCCAGCAGCACCACGTCGGCGCCGCGCTCCGCCAACGTCACCGCGCTGGTCAGGCCCGCCACGCCGGCCCCGCGCACCAGTACCCGCGGCCGTCCGCCGGATTCCATTTTCGTCATGGATATCGCTCCCTTCCCGCCACCGGGCCAGCCGGCGGTTCGGGGCGAGAGGATGTTGCCTCCGCCGGCCGAAGACAACACCCGTCAGCGTGCGACCTGCACCGACCGCCCCAGGGCCATCCGGCTATTCGACGGTCACCGACTTTGCCAGATTGCGCGGCTGGTCCACATCCGTCCCCTTCAGCAGGGCGACTTCATACGCCAGCATCTGCACCGGAATCGTCTGAAGCACCGGAGCGGTAAATTCGCTCACCGTCGGCAGCGCAACCACGATTTCCGCCAGATCGCGCAGGCGCGGCGCGCCCTTCGTGTCGGTAAAGACCAGCAGCCGCCCCCCTCGCGCACGGGCTTCCTGAAGGTTGGACAGCGTCTTCTCGAACAGCCGGCCCGAAGGCAGCGTGGCCACGATCGGCACGGTATTGTCGATCAGCGAGATCGGACCATGCTTCATCTCGCCCGCCGCATAGGCCTCGGCATGGATATACGAGACCTCCTTCAGCTTCAGCGCCCCTTCCATGGCCACCGGAAAGGACGATCCGCGCCCCAGATACAGCACGTCGCGCGCCCGTGCCACGACCGCCGCCATCTCGCGGATCGCCGGCCCCTGGTCGAACACCTCGTTCGCACGGCTGGGCAGGTCCAGCAGTTCCGTCACCAGATCCTGCTCCCGCGCCTCCGACAGCGTACCGCGCGCCCGCCCGATCGCAATCGTCAGGCACGCCAGCACCGAAAGCTGGGCGGTAAACGCCTTGGTACTGGCCACGGAGATTTCGGGTCCGGCAACGGTCCCCAGCACGATGTCGCTTTCGCGCGCCATCGTGCTCTGCTCCACATTCAGCACCGAGAGAATATGCTGCCCGCGCGCCCGCATGCCGCGCAGCGCGGCCAGCGTATCCGCCGTCTCGCCAGACTGCGAAATCAGCAGGCCCAGCCCCCCCGGCGTCAGCGGCGGATCGCGATAGCGCAGTTCGCTGGCCACATCGATATCGACCGGCAGCCCCGCCACCGCTTCCAGCCAGTAGCGGCCGACCAGCCCGGCATAAAAGGCCGAGCCACAGGCCGTCACCACCGCACGCGGCAGCGACGCAAGGTCGAACGGCAGATCCGGCATCATCACCCGCCGGGTCGCGGGGTCGATCAGCCGCTGAAGGGTCTGCCCGATCACCACCGGGTGTTCGTGCAGTTCCTTTTCCATGTAATGGCGATAACCGTCCTTGCCGACCGAACCGGCGATCAGCGCGGTCACGCGTACCGCGCGCTCCACCCGCTCGCCCGAGGCGTCGAAGAATTCCGCGCCCTCCGGCGTCACCACCACCCAGTCGCCATCGTCCAGATAGGCGATGCGGCGCGTCAGCGGCGCCAGGGCCAGACTGTCGGAACCGAGAAACATCTCGTTCTCGCCATAGCCCACCACCAGCGGCGCCCCGTGCCGCGCACCGATCATCAGGTTGTCATGCCCGGCGAAGATCATCGCCAGCGCATAGGCCCCTTCCAGCCGGCGCAGCGTGGCAAACGCCGCCTCGCGCGGCGGCAGGCCCCGCGCCATATGGAAATCGACCAGTTGCGCCACGGTCTCGCTGTCGGTCTCGGTCACGAAGACATGGCCGGCCTGTTCCAGTTCGCGGCGCAGTTCCTCGAAATTCTCGATGATGCCGTTATGCACGATCGACACGCGGGCGGTGGCGTGCGGGTGCGCGTTGTTCTCGGTCGGCGCGCCATGGGTGGCCCAGCGCGTATGGCCGATGCCCGTCACGCCCGCCAGCGGCTCCCGCGCCAGCAACGCCGCCAGATTATCCAGCTTGCCCGCCGCGCGGCGCCGCTCGATCCGCCCGTCCACCAGCGTCGCGATGCCGGCGGAATCATAGCCGCGATATTCCAGCCGCCGCAGGGCATCGAAGATGATCGGTGTGGCGTCCCTGCCGCCGACGACGCCGACTATGCCGCACATCACCCCTGCTCCTTCTTCTTGCGGCGCAGGGCATCGCGCAACGCCGCCCCCCGACCGTCCTTGTTCTCCTGCCGCGCGCGGCCGAAGGCCAGCGCGCCGGCAGGCACGTCTTCGGTCACGACGCTTCCCGCCGCGACCAGCGCCCCGTCACCGATCGCCACCGGCGCCACCAGAATCGCATCCGACCCGATAAAGCACTCCGCGCCGATCTCGGTACGGTGCTTGAACACACCGTCATAATTGCAGGTAATCGTCCCGGCTCCGACATTGGTTCCGGCCCCGATCGCCGCATCGCCCAGATAGGTCAGATGGTTCGCCTTCGCCCCGGCACCAAGCGTCGTCGCCTTCAACTCGACGAAATTGCCGACATGCGCCGCCGCCCCCACATCGCTGCCCGGCCGCAGCCGCGCATAAGGCCCGATCAGCGCCCCCGGCCCGACCACGCAGCCTTCCAGATGGCTGAACGCCCGGATCTCCGCCCCACGATGCACCCGCACCCCCGGCCCGAACACCACATGGGGCTGTACCAGCACATCCGGCTCGAACACAGTATCGGCCGACAGAAAGACCGTCTCCGGCGCCACCAGCGTCACACCCGCATCCATCGCTGCCGCGCGGAGGCGTTTCTGGACGCAGGCTTCGGCCTCGGCCAGTTCGGCGCGGGAATTGATGCCGCGCAATTCGTCCTCGGGCGCCTCCACCGCGCGCACCTGCTCCCCTTCGGCAACGGCCAGCGCCACCACGTCGCCCAGATAATATTCGCCCTGCGCGTTGTCGTTGCGCACCATCGACAGCCAGCGCCGGAAGGTCGCGGCCTCGGCGCACAGCACGCCGGCATTGCACAGACCGATCGCCCGCTCCTGCGCGCTCGCATCCGCCCATTCCACGATCCGCTTTACCAGCCCGTCTTCACTGACGATCCGGCCATAGCGGCCCGGATCGCGCGGCCGCATCGCCATCAGCGCCAGACCGACACCGGGCGTTGCCCGGCAGGCCAGCAGGTTGCGCATACTCTCCGGCGTGATCAGCGGATTGTCGCCATACAGCACGGCCACATCGCCGTCACCGAACAGATCCGCCGCCTGGGCGGCGGCATGGGCGGTGCCCAGCCGATCCGCCTGCACGACGACCTGATGCGGCGCCGCCAGCGCGGCCACCTGCTCCATCCCCGGCCCGACGACGACCACGATCCGGTCGAACACCGTGGCCGCATGATCCAGCAGGTAGCGCAGCATCGGCCGGCCGGCGAGCGGATGCATCACCTTCGGCTGGGCGGACTTCATGCGCGTTCCCATTCCCGCCGCCAGGATGACGGCGGTGGCGGGGCGTCGGGCGGTCAGGTCCGCGGGCGTCGCGGACAGAGGCGGGGCATTCATGTCATGCGGGTAGCGGGCGAGGATCGGCCCTGTCAAATAAAGGGTGATCCAAGGCCATCACTTAGGTTTACCAATTACTGCATCCAGCCCGAAAGGCCCGGTGTCAGGAGAAGCCCATGCCATCACAGACCCCACCCCGCCTCGCCGTTTTCGACATGGACGGCACGCTTCTGGACAGCCTGCCGGACCTCGCCGCCAGCGCCGACCGCATGCTGCGAAGCTACGGCCTGCCCGGAATCGCGCCCGACCTGGTGCGCGCCATGGTCGGTGACGGCGTGGCCGCGCTGGTGCGCCGCCTGCTGGCCCATGCCGGCGAGGCCGCAACGTCGATCGACGCCGTTGAGGCCGTGCAACGCTACATGGCCGACTACACGCCCCGCTCCACCGAACAGTCCCGCCTGTTCCCCGGCACCGACTATGCGCTGAAGACCCTGCGGGCGCAGGGCTGGCGGCTGGCGGTCTGCACCAACAAGCCGGTCGCCGCCGCGACACGCATCATCGACGCGCTGGGGCTGGAAGGCGTGTTCGACGCCGTCGGCGGCGGCGACAGTTTCTCCGCCCGCAAGCCCGACCCCATCCACCTGCTCGGCACCATTCAGCAGGCCCACGGCACGCCGCTGCGGTCCGTCATGGTCGGCGACCATCACAACGACATCGCGGCCGCCGAAGGGGCCGGCGTGCGGGCCATATTCGCCCGCTGGGGCTATGGCCGCCCGGAGATGGAAGCCGGCGCCACGGCTGGCGGCGATTCCATGACCGAAATCCCGCACCTCGCCGGCGAATTAATTCCAGCCTGAACAGTTGGCGTCAGCAAACGCCCTAAGCGGCATCCGGCAACAGCATCACCGTCAAATGTCCCAGCTTCGGATGGTCGAAGGCGATGCGGACGATCGTCAGCCCATCGCCCGGCACATCCTGAAACCAGACCGAGCCGTTCACGGGCTTGCGGGCCGCCGAACCCGGCCCGTCGCTCTTGCGGAACCCGGCAATCTGCATGTCGCTGAAATCGCAGCGCAACGCCGCGCCCTGATAAGGCTGACGGGAATCGCGCGCCATGTCCTGCATGCCCACCGTATGGGCATCCATCCGCAGCAGCCGCGCCCCATCGAACACGGTCGCCGACCCGTCGCACTGATGATGCGCCCGCACCGCCTGTTGCAGCCGCATCAACGCGCTGAGCGAATCCATCGCCGGTGCCAGATCGGCGGCCGGAATCGGGTCGCGACTGGGCTCGGGCGGGGTCTGGAGCGCGATACGCGTCTGTCCGCCGCTGTAATCCAGCACGACATGCCGATCCTCGCCGCGCGAATAGCCCGCACTGTCATAAGTCAGCGGCTGCACCCCATCGGGCACGAAACGCCCCGTCGCCTGCGAGGTGACGTTCATATGCACCAGCAGCCCCAGCAGGCCGCCGCTGCGGATCGTCGACCGCACGGCATAGCCATCCGGCGTCACGGCATAGCGCGCCGCAATCGTCAGCGCCCGAAAGCCGTGATTGAACACACCATAGGTATGGACGATCTGCCCGGACGCGGGCGCCTCCGCCGCCTGAACAACCGGCGTCCACGCACCGAGCAGGGCCGCCAGAGCCAGCGCGGGAAGTCCCCGCGCCGCGATCTTACGTGACAGACGCATCACTGCTCTCCACGACACGACATAATGGAAATCGCCTGCCTCAGACGTCCAGATTCGCGACCTTGAGCGCATTGCCGACGATGAAATCCCGGCGCGGCTCCACAACGTCGCCCATCAGGGTCGAGAAGACCTGTTCGGCATTCTCCACATCCCCAACTTTCACCTGCAACAGCGTGCGCATGGCCGGGTCCAGCGTCGTTTCCCAGAGCTGGGCATCGTTCATCTCGCCCAGCCCTTTGAAGCGGTTGATCGAAAGCCCACGCCGCCCCTGCGCCAGGATACGCTCGTACAGCGAGGCCGGGCCGGCGGAGGTCCGCGCCGTGCCATCCAGCGTCAGTTCGACCGGCGCCGCGAAATCGGCCCCAAGCCGCTCCCCGCGCTCGGCCAGCCAGCGAACCTCCGCACTGCGCAGCGCCGCCGCGTCCAGGCGGTAGATTTCGCCCACACCGCGCACACTCCGCGCCATTTCCAGCCCGGATTCCGCCGTGGCGGTCACCTTCCAGCCCCGCTCATTGGGCAGCGAAACCTCGTCGAGCCGCGCCTGCAAGGCCGGCACCCGCCCCTGCACCACCTGCGTGTCGGCACTCAGCGCGCCGGTCACCGCCGCCTGTTCCAGAATCCAGATCGGCGCCCGCACCGACAGGCGCTGGATCGCGCGCGTCACATCGCGGATAAAGAGCACTTCAGCCGCCAGTTCCGCCCCCTGGAGCACGCGCCCGTCGGCATAGCGCATCGACGCATTGGCCAGCGCCTTGTCCAGCAGATACTGCTCCAGCGCCGCGTCATCCTTCAGGTAGCGTTCGTCATTGCCCCGCTTGGCGCGATAGAGCGGCGGCTGGGCGATATACAGGTGCCCGCGCTCGATCAGTTCGGGCATCTGGCGGAAGAAGAACGTCAGCAGCAGCGTGCGGATATGCGACCCGTCGACATCCGCGTCGGTCATGATGACGACGCGGTGATACCGCAGCTTGTTGATCGAAAACCCGCCCTGGTCCACCTCGCCCCGGCCGATCCCGGTCCCCAGCGCGGTAATCAGCGTGCCGACTTCGGCCGAGCCCAGCATCCGGTCGAAGCGCGCGCGCTCCACGTTCAGGATCTTGCCCTTCAGCGGCAGGATCGCCTGAAAACGCCGGTCGCGCCCCTGCTTGGCGGTGCCACCCGCCGAGTCACCCTCGACGATGAACAGTTCCGACTTCGCCGGATCTCGTTCCTGACAGTCCGCCAGCTTGCCCGGCAGCGACGAGACATCGAGCACCCCCTTGCGCCGCGTCAGTTCGCGGGCGCGCCGCGCCGCTTCGCGCGCCGCCGCCGCATCCATCACCTTCGCGACGATACCACGGGCCTCTTTCGGATGGGTCTCGAACCAATGGGCGATCATGTCCGCCGCCGCCGCATGCACCACCGGCTGCACTTCGGAGGAAACCAGCTTGTCCTTGGTCTGCGACGAGAATTTCGGGTCCGGCACCTTCACCGACAGCACGGCCGTCATGCCCTCGCGCATGTCCTCACCCACCAGCGACTGGTTGTCCTTCTTGCTGGCGTTGCTCTCGGCATATTTGCCGACGACACGGGTCAGCGCCTGCCGGAACCCGGCGAGGTGCGAGCCACCGTCGCGCTGCGGAATATTGTTGGTGAAGCACAGCATCGTCTCATGGAAACTGTCGTTCCACGAAAGCGCGAACTCGACCTTGATGCCGTTTTCCTCGTTCTGGAGGCTACCGGTAATCGGCGGATCGACGATCGAACTCTTCCCCCGATCCAGCCACGACACGAAGGCGGACAGACCGCCTTCATAGTGAAAATTCTCCTCGCGCGTCGGCGTATGCCGCTCGTCGCGCAAGATGATCTCCAGGCCGGAATTGAGAAACGCGAGTTCACGCATCCGCCGTTCCAGGATGGCGAAATCGAACTCAGTAATCTTGAAGGTTCCGACACTCGGCTTGAACGTGACCTGGGTGCCGCGCGGCTCGGCACTCGGCCCGATGATCGCCAGCGGCGCATCGCGTTCGCCATGCTGGAAGCGGATCATGTGCTCCTGCCCGTTGCGCCAGATCCGCACTTCCATCCACTCGGACAGGGCATTGACCACAGCGGCGCCCACACCGTGCAGGCCGCCCGACACCTTGTAGGAATTCTGGTTGAACTTGCCGCCGGCATGCAGCTTGGTCAGCACCACTTCAGCCGCGCTGACCCCCTCCTCGATATGCATGTCGGTCGGGATGCCACGCCCGTTGTCGCGCACCGTCACGCTGCCGTCGCCATTCAGCGTCACGATGCAACTGGTGGCGAATCCGGCCTGGGCCTCATCGACCGCGTTATCGATGATCTCGAAGGCCATATGATGCAGGCCCGACCCGTCATCGGTATCGCCGATATACATGCCGGGCCGCTTGCGAACGGCGTCCAGTCCCTTCAGGACGGAAATGGAAGCGGCATCATAGTCCGAATCTTCGGGCAAGGTCCCGCTCATGTCCGTATCGGGTTTCTGAGCGGGATTGGATGGATCGGACATACCGGGCAGATGCTCCAGACAGGATCGTGGTCGAACGCCACGATCATACAGGCTTCGGGTCCATCGAACCAGCATCGGCCGGGGGAATTCCCCCTTCGGGCCGAAGCACTCCGTCCGACAGCGTGCAGAACGCCGCGCGACCGCGCAGCGGGTAAAACAGGTCGGCATCGGTCCCGGTCATCAGAACCGTGCCGTCAAATCCGTCGAGACTGCGAAAGAGCGCCTCGCGCCGCCGCTCGTCCAGATGCACCAGCGGCTCGTCCAGCAGGATCACCGGCCCCTCCCCCCGATGCCGCGTCATCAACGCCGCATGGGCCAGCACCACCCCCAGCAGCAGCGCCTTCTGCTGGCCGGTGCTGGCCTGCGCCGCCGGCCGGCCGCTGGCCCGGTCCGACAGCACCATGTCGGCGCGGTGCGCGCCCATGCCGGCACCGCCCCGCGCCGCATCCGCCGCCCGGCCGGCCGCCAGCCGGTCGCGCAGCCAGTCCTCGACCGCCAGCGCCGGGCGGCTGCGCAACTGCTCCGCGATCGGGCACAGGAGGTCGAGCCGCGCCGCGGGAAACCCTTCCGGCGCCCCCAGCCCCCCTTCCTCGTTCAGCCGATCCGTCAGCACCAGCCGCGCCGCCGTCGCGGCCACGGCATGCCGCGCCACCGAATCCTCCAGCGCCGCCAGCCACGCCGCATCGGCACGCCCCCCGGCCAGCAGCCGATTGCGCTGCGTCACCGATTGGTCATGGGCCGCCAGTTCCCGCGCATGACCGGGCTCCAGCGCCACCACCAACCGGTCCAGAAACCGCCTGCGGCCAGGCAACCCGTCCTGAAACAGCCGGTCCATCTGCGGCGTCAGCCACACGGCCGAGAGGGAATCGGCCAGCGCCCCCCGCCCGCGCACGGCCTCGCCGTCGCGCCGAAAGGCCCGGCGTTCGGGCCGCACGGGATCGCTGCCGGTGGAAAGGTCGGACAGCAGACCGTCCGGCGCGACGAAACGCGCCGCCACGCCCCATAAAGGCGTCCCGTGCCGCGCCATCTCGGCACCGCGCGCGCCACGCAGGCCGCGCCCCGGCACCAGCAGGGACAAAGCCTCCAGCAGGTTGGTTTTCCCGGTGCCGTTTTCGCCGGTAATGACATTGACCGGCGCATCCGGCCGCCAGACCAGACGCGCGTAATTCCTGAAATCCGTCAGCGCCAGCCGCTCAAGGCGCGCCATGATGCGGCCAGCGCCCCCGCGATCAGACCCGCATCGGCATCAGCACGTACAGCGCCGAGGGGCTGGCGACATCACGCACGATGGTCGGGGCGGAACTGTCGGAAAACAGGAATTCCACGTCGCGGTCGATCTGGTCGGTAATGTCGTTCAGATAACGCGCCTGGAAGCCGATCTCCATCGGGTCGGCATCGTAGGTCACGTAGTTCTCGTCCAGTTCTTCCTTCGCCGTCCCCTGGTCGGGGCTGATCGCAGAAAGCGTCAGCAGATTGCGCCCGATCGAGAGTTTGACGGGCCGCGAGCGTTCCTGGCTGATCGCGGCGACGCGGGCAACGGCGTCGGAGAAATCCTTCTTCCCCACGCGCAGAACCCGGTCGTTGCCGCGCGGAATCACCCGGTCATATTCGGGGAAGGTGCCGTCGATCAGCTTCGAGGTCAGCGTCACCGGCCCCACCGAGAACTGGATACGGGTGTCGGACAGACCGACCACCACATCCTCGGCGCCTTCATCGAGCAGCTTGCGCAGTTCGGCGATCGTCTTGCGCGGCACGATCACGCCCGGCATCGCCTCCGCCCCCGAAGGAACCTCGGTCTCGACCCGCGCCAGACGATGCCCATCGGTCGCCACCGCACGCAGCATCGGCCCGGTATCGCCGGCGGCAACATGCAGAAAGATGCCGTTGAGATAGTAGCGCGTCTCTTCGGTCGAGATCGCAAAGCGCGTGCGGTCGATCAACCCGCGCAGCACCGCGGCCGCCACCGTAAAGCGGTTGGGCAGATCCCCCGCCGTCATCGACGGAAAATCGTCCACATCCAGCACATTCAGGCTGGTGGTGTACCGCCCGGCCCGCAGTGCCAGCGGCGCATCGCCGCCCGCATGGTCCAGTTCGACCCCCACCCCGTCAGGCAGCTTGCGGACGATCTCATGCAGCACGGCGGCAGGCGCGGTCACGGCACCATTGCGGGCCGTCTCGGCGCCGATTTCCTCGACCACCGCGATTTCCATATCGGTCGCCGTCAGCGTCAGCCGACCATCCGCGACATTGATCAGAACATTGGCCAGAATCGGAATGGTATTCCGCTTCTCGGCGACACTCTGGATATGCGCCAGAGCCTTCAGCAATGTCGCGCGGTCAGCCTTCAGCTTCATAGGTACAGACTCTCCTTGCCCGGCATACGCCACCGGGATCATGGCCGCCCCGGCCACCCGCCCGGACTGCCAGATATGACCTTCGGTCCCGTGATTCTAGCAGTCCCCGGCCGGCTGCGCAAAGCCCCGCCGGGCGATCCAGCGGCCGCCCGTCAGCTTTCCAGCATACGGCGCAGCAGTTCGACATCCTCGGCGAACGCGGTATCCCGCTCCATCAGCTCGGTCACCCGCGCCACCGCGTGCATGACGGTCGTATGATCGCGGTTGCCGAACTTGCGCCCGATTTCCGGCAGAGACCGGCTGGTCAACTGCTTGGCCAGATACATTGCCACCTGCCGGGGCCGCGCCACCGCGCGCGCACGCCGGGCCGAGGACATGTCGGTCAGGCGGATGTTCCAGTGCTCGGCCACCTTGCGCTGGATTTCCTCGATCGTCACCCGCCGGTCATGGGCCTTGAGGATATCGTGCAGCACATCCTGCGTCGCTTCCAGCGTCACCGGCCGGCCGAACAGATTGGCATGGGCGATCAGGCGGTTCAGCGCGCCCTCCAGTTCCCGCACGTTCGACGTAATCTTGTGGGCCAGGAATTCCAGCACCTTGGCCGGCACCGCGACACCCGACGCCGCCGCCTTCGATTCCAGGATCGAGATCCGCAGTTCGAAGGTCGTGGCATGAATGTCGGCCACCATGCCGCATCCCAGCCGCGTGCGCAGCCGGTCTTCCAGCCCCGACAGGTCGGATGGCGACTTGTCGGCGGACACCACGATCTGCCGCCCGGCATCGACCAGCGCGTTGAACGTATGGAAGAATTCTTCCTGCGTATTATCCTTGCCGATCAGGAACTGAAGGTCGTCGATCATCAGCACATCGACCGAGCGAAGCTGTTCCTTGAATTCCATCGTCGATTGCGAGCGGATCGCGGCGATAAAGCGGTACATGAATTTCTCGGCCGACATATACGCCACCGAGACCTTGCCGCCCCGCGTCAGTTCCGAGCCGATCGCATGCATCAGATGCGTCTTGCCCAGCCCGACGCCCCCGTAGAGGAACAGCGGATTGAAACCGGGGCTGGACGGCCGCTCCGCCACCCGGCGGGCGCAGGCATAGGCAAATTCGTTAGGCTTGCCGACCACGAACGTATCGAAGGTAAAACGCGGGTCCAGCGGCGCGGCCAGGTCATGCCGGCTCAGTTCGCTGCGCGCCTCGGCCACCCGCTCGTCCACGGCGGCAACCGGCGCGGCATCGGCCGAACCGCCGCCGTCACCCGCATCCGCCGGATCGGCAACCGGCTCAGCCCGCCCAACCTGCAATTCCACCCGGCGGATCGACGGCAGTTCGGCATTCCACAGCGCACTCAGCCGGTCGCCATACTGCGTACGCACCCAGTCGCGCAGAAAGCGGGTCGGCAGATTGAGCGTGATCTCGTCGCCATCGACCGGACCAATGCTGATCTGCTTCAGCCAGGTGCGATACTCGACCTCGCCAACCTCGGCTTGCAGGCGTGAACAGATCCGCGACCAGTGGATGTCGAGAACATTCCGGACCGACCGGGCTTCCGCGACGGCATCATATCCACTGAGTTCGCCCGTCATGTTCCATCCCGGCCCCATGGAGACGGTACCCTTCCGATCATGCGGAAGATCCGTCCCTGCGTTTTCCGTCTCCGTCATACCGATGATCCCACGCAATCCACCTGCCGCCAGCCCGCCACGCAAAGGAAAACAAGCCTCCCTTGCCCGGCACCAAAAAAGGCGCGGCCACGATGTCCTGCTCAGTCGTCTCGGAATGAAGAAGCAGAAGATAGGTCACCGGCCCGATCGAGGCAACGGAAAACTGGGCCGGCGGAACGGGAAAATCTCCCCCGCCACACACAACAGCACCAGTCACGGGAACCTGAAGCAATCAGCCGGAACTTTTACACAAAAAGCAAAGGCCGCTCCCCTCCTTGAAAGAGAGGAACGACCTTTTGCCGAATTCTATGCGTCTACTTGCCGGATTTCAACAATACCAGCCGACGCAGACAATCAAGCCGCGACGAGCGCCTTGATGCGCGCCGACAGGCGCGAAATCTTGCGAGAAACGGTGTTGGCGTGGATCACGCCCTTGCCCGAAGCGCGCTGCATTTCCGGCTGGGCCGCACGCAGGGCGCTGGTCGCCTCTTCCTTGTTGCCCGAGGCGATCGCCGCCTCGACCTTCTTCACGAAGGTGCGCATGCGCGAAACGCGCGCCGTGTTGCGCGCATTGCGGCGCTCGTTCTGACGGATGCGCTTACGCGCGGAAGCAGTGTTCGCCATGATTCTCAGTTCAAAAATATGGTTACGAGGTCCGTCGCCGGCAGGCCTCGGACATCCAGATCAGGGTGGCGATCTAGTCCAAGCCCTCCACCCCCGTCAAGACAACTCTTCCGCACGGCAGGAAATACTGCCATGCCAATCAACCGGCCGCCATCGGCGCACCGACGGGAAGCACCTGCCGCCGAGGGCAGAAGAAGGTCGAACGTCCCGCCTGCTCTATCCGCACCACGCCACCGCAGACCTTGCCGCCAGGGCAATCCGGGCATCCCTGCCCCGCACGACCATAGACCCGCCAGGCATGCTGGAAATAGCCCAGTTCCCCATCCGGCTGGGCATAGTCGCGCAGGCTTGATCCGCCGGCCGCGATGGCCTCTTCCAACACCGCGCGGATCGCCTCGACCAGCCGCGCCTCCTCGGCCGCGTCCAACCCGCAGGCCATCCGCGCCGGATGGATGCCGGCGCGGAACAGGGCTTCGGAGGCATAGATATTCCCGATGCCCGCCACCACCGACTGGTCCATCAGCGCCGCTTTGATCGAGGTCTTCCGCCGCGCGATCGCCTGATGCAGCCACGCCTGCGAAAATCCGTTCCCCAGCGGCTCGGGGCCGAGTCGGGCCAGCAGCCGATGCGTTCCTTCATCGGCCGTCGGCATCATATCCACGGTGCCGAAGCGCCGTGGGTCGATCAGGCCGAAATGGGTGCCATCCGTGGTTTCGAACGACAGATGCTCATGCCGGTCGGGCGCGGGCGCCTTGCCGGGCAGCGACAGCAGCACCCGCCCGGACATGCCCAGATGCAGCAGCATGCTCTCGCCCGTATCCAGCCGCATCAGGATATATTTCCCACGGCGGGCAAATCCGCGGACCCGCGCGCCTTCCAGCCGCCGGGCGAGGTCCGGCGGAAAGGGCGTGCGCATCCCCTCGCGCCGCACCGTCACACGGGCGATCGTCCTGCCATCGAGATGCAACCGCATCCCACGCATCACTGTTTCGACTTCAGGGAGTTCCGGCATGAGTGGATCTGAGGTTATATCCCTGAACCATGACCGACAATACCAAGCCCTCCGCCATCCCCGACGCCGCCGGCGCCCCTCCCTCCGGCGCGGAGACGACCGATTTCGGCTTCCGTGACGTGCCCCTGGCCGAAAAGAAGCCGATGGTGCGCGCCGTGTTCGACAGCGTGGCCACCCGCTACGACATCATGAACGATGTCATGTCGCTGGGCATCCACCGGGCGTGGAAGAAGATTTTCGTCACCGAAATAGGCGCCCACCCCGACCTCACGCTGCTCGATCTGGCGGGCGGCACGGGCGACATCTCGTTCGGCTGGCTGCGCGCCGGCGGCGGCCGGGCCATCCTGTCCGACATCAATGCCAGCATGCTCTCCGTCGGGCGCAGCCGGGCGCTGGAACGCGGGCTGATCTCCAGCCTGAATTTCGCCGTGGTGGACGCCGAGGCCATCCCCCTGCCCGACCGCTCCGTCGACCGGGTCACGATCGCCTTCGGCCTGCGCAACTGCACCGACAAGGACGCCGTGCTGCGCGAGGCGCGGCGCGTACTGCGTCCGGGCGGGCGCTTCCTATGCCTCGAATTTTCCCGCGTGCAGGTCGCGGCCCTCTCACCGGTCTATGACGCCTGGTCGTTCCATGTGCTGCCGCGCATGGGCGCCGCCATCGCCGGCGACCGCGAGAGCTACCAGTATCTGGCCGAGAGCATCCGCATGTTCCCCGACCAGGAAACCCTGGCCGGCATGATGCGCAATGCGGGGCTGGAGCATGTGACGGTCCGCAACCTGTCGGGCGGCATCGCGGCCATCCATTCCGGCTGGCGGATCTGACGATGCAAGCCGCCCCCGCCCCGATCGGCGGCCGCACGGTCCTGCTGATCGTGTGCGGGGGAATCGCCGCCTATAAGACGCTGGAACTGATCCGCCTGCTCACGGGCGCGGGCCTGCGCGTGCGCACCGTGCTCACGCCGGCCGGCCGGCAGTTCGTCACCCCGCTCAGCCTCCAGGCCCTGACCGGCGAAAAGGTGTACGAGGACCTGTTCTCCCTGACCGACGAGAACGAGATGGGCCACATCGCCCTCTCGCGCTCCGGCGACCTGCTGGTGGTCTGCCCCGCCACCGCCGACATCATGGCCCGCATGGCCGCCGGACTGGCCGACGACCTGGCCAGCACGCTGCTGCTGGCCACCGACAAACCGGTGCTGATCGCCCCGGCGATGAATGTCCGCATGTGGGAACATCCGGCCACCAAGGCCAACCTGGCCACCCTGCGCGCTCGCGGCGTCGCGGTGGTCGGGCCGGAAATCGGGCTGATGGCCTGCAACGAAACCGGCCCCGGCCGCCTCGCCGAACCACCCGCCATCGCCCAAGCCATTTTCCGCCACCTCGCCGGCACGGCCGCTCCCGGCCCGCTCGCCGGCCGGCACGCGCTGGTCACCGCCGGCCCGACCCACGAACCGATCGACCCGGTCCGCTACCTCGCCAACCGCTCCTCCGGCCGCCAGGGCTATGACATCGCCACGGCCCTCGCCACGCTGGGCGCGCGCGTCACGCTGGTCAGCGGGCCGGTCGACCTGCCCGCGCCGGCGGGCGTCACCCTCCACCGGGTCGAAACGGCCAGGCAGATGCTGGCGGCCTGCCGGGACGCCCTGCCCTGCGACATCGCGGTGTGCGCCGCCGCCGTCGCCGACTGGCACGTAGCAGGCGAAGCCACCGGCAAGATCAAGAAGACAGCCGGCGCCCCACCACCGGTCCTGACGCTGGTGCCCAACCCCGACATCCTGGCCGAACTCTCCACCCCCGGCGCCAGCCGCCCCGCCCTCGTCATCGGCTTCGCCGCCGAGACCGATACGGTCGAGCAGCACGCGACGGCCAAGCGGCAGCGCAAGGGCTGCGACTGGATCGTGGCCAATGACGTGCGGCCGGAAACCGGCATCATGGGCGGCACGGAAAACGAAATCACCCTGATCACCGGCGACGGCGCGGAGCACTGGCCCCGCATGACCAAGCAGGCCGTGGCCACCCATCTGGCCGACCGGATCGCCGCCTTCTTCCCCCCCGTTTCCGCTACCGGCCGGAGTGCCTCATGACCGCCCCCATCGTTTCCGTCGCCGTCCGCCGCCTGCCCCACGCGGCCGACCTCCCCCTTCCCGGCTACGCCACGGCGGGCGCCGCCGGCATGGACCTGCTGGCGGCGGTGCGCGAACCGGTCACACTCGCCCCCGGCGCCCGCCTGCTGGTGCCCACCGGCCTGTGCATCGCCCTGCCGCCCGGTTATGAATTGCAGATCCGCCCGCGCTCGGGCCTGGCGCTGAAGCACGGGATCACCCTGCCCAACACGCCCGGCACGATCGACGAGGATTATCGCGGCGAAATCGGCATCATCCTGCTCAACACGGGCGATGCGCCGCTGGACATTACGCGCGGCATGCGCATCGCCCAGGCCGTGCTGGCCCCTGTGGTCCGCGTCGCCTGGCAGGAAACCGAGAGCCTCGACGAAACCTCCCGCGCCTCGGGCGGCTTCGGCAGCACCGGCACCGCCTGACGGGCCGGCGGTATTGGGCAGACAGGAAAGAGGCTCATGACGGCGCGTTGGCTTCCCGCCTTTTTATCCCGCGACAGCCGGCCCAACCTGTTCGACCTGGCCGCCCTGCTGTGCATGCTGGGGCTGGCCGTGCTGCTGGCCACGGCCGGGCGCCACATGCTGGCGCCCATCACGGCACCCAATGCCGCCGTAATCCATCTCGATCCCGCGTGGCTGCCCGGCTATGCGGTGCGCACCACCCTGCGCATGTTCGCGGCCCTCGGCGCCTCGCTGCTGTTCACCTTCACCTACGCCGTCTGGGCCGCCAAGAGCCGCCGCGCCGCGCTGATCCTGGTGCCGGTGCTGGACGTGCTGCAATCGGTGCCGATCCTGGGCTTCCTCACCTTCACGGTCGTCTTTTTCATGGGCCTGTTCCCCGGCCGCATCCTGGGGGCCGAACTGGCGGCGATCTTCACCATCTTCACCAGCCAGGCCTGGAACATGGCCTTCAGCATGTACCAGTCGCTCCGCGCCGTCCCGCCCGATCTGGAAGAAGTCGCCCGGGGCTTCGGCCTCACCTCCTGGCAGAAATTCTGGCGGCTGGATGTCCCCTTCGCCGTACCGGGGCTGGTCTGGAACGCCATGGTCTCCATGTCCGGCGGCTGGTTCATGGTCGTCTATTCCGAGACGATCACGGTCGGCAACACCGATATCCTGCTCCCCGGCATCGGCTCCTATGTCGGCACCGCCATCGCCCAGCGCGACCTGTGGGCCGTGCTATATGCCATCCTGGCCATGCTGGTGGTCATCCTGGCCTACGACCAGTTGCTGTTCCGGCCGCTGGTCGCCTGGTCCGCGCGCTTCGGCGCCGCGTCGTCGGATGCCACCCCGGCGTCGGACCCGTGGATGCTGGTCCTGCTGCGCCGCACGGCACTGCTCCGCCGCATCACCGATGCCATCGGCAACGGCCTGACCGCCATCGGCGGCCTCCCCCTTGGCCGTCGTCCCCACGAGGTCCGCCAGGGCGCCATCCTCCCGTCCCGCCTGCTCGACTGGGGCTGGACCGCCCTGCTGGCCGGACTGAGCCTGCTCGCCCTGTGGCAGGTCTGGATCTATGCGCGGGCCACCTTCGCACCGCTCGAACTGCTGCATGTCGTCGAACTCGGCACGTTCACGCTGCTGCGGGTGGTGTCCATGGTCCTGCTGGCCTCGCTGGTCTGGGTGCCCGCAGGCATCTGGCTGGGGCTCGACCCCACCCGCGCCCGACGCACGCAGTTCGTGGCCCAGTTCATGGCCGCCTTCCCGGCCAACCTGTTCTTCCCCATCTTCGTCGTGCTGATCGTCCACTACCATCTCAGCAGCGATATCTGGCTCACGCCGCTGATGATCCTCGGCACCCAGTGGTATATCCTGTTCAACGTGGTCGCCGCCGCATCGTCCTACCCCGCCGACCTGCTGGAGGTCGCACGCAGCCTTCAGGTGCGCGGCCCGCTCTGGTGGCTGCGGGTCGCCCTGCCGGGCATCCTGCCGCACTACATCACCGGCGCCATCACCGCCTCCGGCGGCGCGTGGAACGCCGCCATCGCCGCCGAGGTCGCAAGCTGGGGCAGCGACCATCTGTCCGCCCATGGGCTGGGGGCCTATATCGCCCACGCCACGGTGGCGGGCGACACCGCCCATGTCGGGCTGGGCATGACGGTCATGGCGATGTTCGTCCTGCTGTTCAATCGCGCGGTGTGGCGTCCGCTGGCCGATTACGCCCGCCGCCACTTCGCCTTCGTCTGACCATCATCCGGGACCGCGCCATGACCCTCTCGCCTTCCCCCTCGGCCCCCACGCCCCAGGTCGAGGACCAGGAGGACCTGATCCGCGTCATCGACTGCCGCCAGGCCTACCACAAGGGCGGCGCGGCCGATCTGGTGGTGCTGGACGACGTGACCCTCAGCCTCCGCTCGGGCGAGATCGTCGGCCTGCTGGGCCGCTCCGGCTCGGGCAAATCGACGCTGCTGCGCATCGTGGCCGGCCTGCTCCCGCCCACCGAAGGCAGCATCCTGTGGAAGGGCCGCCCGGTCTCCGGACCGGTCCCCGGCATCGCGATGGTATTCCAGTCCTTCGCCCTGTTCCCATGGCTGACGGTGCAGAAGAACGTGGAGCTGGGGCTGGAAGCCAAGGGCATCGCCGCCGCCGAGCGCGACCGCCTGGCCGAAGCCGCGATCGACCTGATCGGCCTGGGCGGCTACGAAAACGCCTATCCCAAGGAATTATCGGGCGGCATGCGCCAGCGCGTGGGTCTCGCACGGGCGCTCGTCGTCCAGCCCGACCTGCTGCTGATGGACGAACCCTTTTCGGCACTGGACGTCCTGACGGCGGAAAACCTCCGCACCGACCTGATCGAACTGTGGGCGGAGCGCAAGCTGCCGGTCAAATCCATGCTGCTGGTCACCCATAATATCGAGGAAGCGGTCCTGATGTGCGACCGCATCCTGGTCTTTTCCTCCAATCCGGGCCGCGTGGCGCACGAACTGGCGGTCCCCTTCGCCCACCCCCGCAACCGCGAAGATCCCGCCTTCCGCCAACTGGTCGACCAGATCTACGCGCTGATGACCCGCCGCGCCCCGATCGTCTCCGAAGCCGAACTCCCCATCGGCGAAACGGCGCCGCAACCCACGGCACCGATTCAGGTCGCCCTGCCCGACCTGCCGATGAACACGATGGTCGGCATGATGGAAACCCTGGCCGCCGACCCGCTGGACGGAAGGGCCGACCTGCCGCTCCTCGCCTCGCGCCTGCAACTGGCGCTGGACGACCTCTTCCCGCTGGGCGAATCGCTGCAATTGCTGGAATTCGCCGAACTGGAGGATGGCGACATCCTGCTGACGGCCGAAGGCGCGCGCTTCGTCCAGAGCAGCCACGACGAACGGCGGCAGATCCTCTGGCACAGCCTGCTGCACAACGTCCCGCTGGTCCGCGTGATCCGCTCGGTGCTGGACGAACGGCCCAACCACCGCGCCAGCGCCGAGCGTTTCCGCGAGGAACTGGAAGACAGCATGTCCCCCGACTACGCCAAGCAGACCCTGCAAACCCTGATCGGCTGGGCGCGCTACGCCGAACTGTTCGATTACGACGAGGAAGCGGACCAGCTTTTCCTGGACGACGAGACCGAATAACCCCCTGCGATCACGAGCGGGCCAGCGCCAGCCGGTCGAAGAACAGCCGCCGCACCTTCGCCACCTTGGGCGCGATCACCGCCGCGCAATAGCCGCGCTCCGGATGCTTGGCGAAATAATCGTGATGATAGGGTTCGGCCTCGTAGAACGTCGTCAGCGGCTGGATCTCGGTCACGATCGGATCGGGCCACAACCGCGCCGCCGCGATTTCGTCACGCACCGCACGCGCCACCCGCTCCTGTTCCGGCGTCGCGTAAAAGATGGCCGAGCGATATTGCGTCCCCACATCCTCGCCCTGCCGGTTCAGCGTCGTCGGGTCGTGGATGGTAAAGAAGATCCGCAACAGATCGGCATAGGACAGCACATCCGGATCGAACGTCACGCGGACAAGTTCGGCATGGCCGGTCCGGCCGGTGCACACCTGCTCATATGTCGGGCTCGCAACATCGCCACCCGCATAACCCGGCACCACGTCCTCGATACCGGCCAGTTCACGTAACGCCGCTTCGGTACACCAGAAACAGCCACCCGCCAGATAGGCGGTCTGCCAGGATGGGTCATGCCCCTTCGTCGCGTTCGTCATCTCTCTCTCCCGTGCCGGATTCGCACCGTCTCCAAGGAAGATGTGCCCTCCCGGCATGGATTGAAAGAGAAGCACTCATGACGAAGGGAACGTGACAAGGGTCAGGCCAGATACCCCAGCGCCGCCTCCACCCTGGCCCGCTCGCTCTGGAACTGCGCCAGACGCTCGCGATTTTCCTCGACCACCTCGGGCTTGGCGCGGGCAACGAAATCCGCATTCCCCAGCTTGCGCTCGACCTTCACGATCTCGCCATCCAGCCGGCCGCGTTCCTTCTCCAGCCGCTGCCGCTCCTGGTCCAGGTCGATGATGCCCGCCAGCGGAAGCACCAGCGTCGCCTCGTCCACCACAAGCTGCGCGGCCCCGCGCGGCATCTCGCCGGTCAGCGGCTCAACCTCCGACACCCGCGCCATACGGCCGATCGCCTCCGCCCAGCGCGCCGCCCGCGCGATGGTCCGGTCATCAGCATCGCGCAGCAGCACCGGCGCCAGACGCGACGGCGGCACATTCATTTCCGCCCGCACGGTCCGGATCGCGGAGATGAAGCGCACCACCCAATCCAGTTCCGCCACGGCCCCGGCCGCATCCGCAGGGCGTTCCGGCACCGGCCAGGCCGCCGTCATCAGGCTGCCACGCGCCCCGAAACCGAACTGCACCCACAATTCGTCGGTCACGAACGGCATGACCGGCTGCAACAGCCGCAGGATCAGCCCCAGCACATGCGCCGCGACCGCCCGGATCTCGGCCGCCAGAGCCTTGTCCGCACCATTGAACACCGGCTTGGCGAATTCCAGGAACCAGTCACAGAAACAGTTCCAGACGAACCGATAGCAGACGGCGGCATATTCATCGAACCGATAGGCTTCCAACGCCGCGTCGGCACCGGCCACCGCGCGCGCGGCCTCGTCCAGCAGCCATCGGCCCAGCGGCGAAGTCACGCTCTCGGGCCGGAAATCCGCAACCGGAGCCACGCCATTCATTTCGCAGAACCGCGCGGCATTCCAGATCTTGGTCACGAACGACCGGTATTCCGCGATCCGCTTCTGTCCCAGTTTGACATCCCGCCCCAACCCGGTCAGCGCACAGACGGTAAAGCGCAGGGCATCGGCACCGTACTGATCGACCATATCCAGCGGATCGATGCCGTTGCCCTTGCTCTTGGACATCTTCTGGCCGCGCTCGTCACGCACCAGCCCATGGATGAAGACGGTGCGGAACGGCACGTCCTTCATGAAATGCAGGCCCATCATCATCATCCGGGCCACCCAGAAGAAGATGATATCGAACCCCGTCACCAGCACGTCGGTCGGGTAGTAACGCGCCAGATCCGCCGTCTTTTCCGGCCAGCCCAACGTGGAAAACGGCCACAGCGCGGACGAGAACCAGGTATCCAGCACGTCCTCGTCGCGCGTCAGCACCTCGTCGCGCCCATAATGCGCCCGCGCCTGATCCAGCGCCTGCGCCTCGTCATGCGCCACGAACACATGCCCGTCCGGCCCGTACCATGCTGGAATGCGATGCCCCCACCAGAGCTGGCGGCTGATGCACCAGGGCTGGATATCGCGCATCCAGGCGAAGAACGTGTTCTCCCACTGCTGCGGCACAAAGCGCACCTGCCCGGTTTCCACCGCCGCAATGGCGGGCCCGGCCAGCGTCGCGGCATCGCAATACCATTGCGTGGTCAGGCGCGGCTCCACCACCGCGCCGCTGCGCTCGGCATGCGGCACCTGGTTGCGATGCGGCTCGATCTTTTCCAGCCAGCCCAGACGCTCCAGTTCGGCGACCACGGCCTTGCGGGCCTCGTCGCGCCCCAGCCCTTCCAGCCCGCGCGTAAAGGCAGGATCGGCCAGCCCATCCACCGCATGCAGGTCGTCGGCGATTTCCGCCAGCGTCACGCGCGCGTCCTCGTCCAGCACGCTGGGCATCGCCAGTTGGTGACGCCGTCCGACCTCGAAATCGTTGAAATCATGCGCAGGCGTAATCTTGACCGCGCCGCTGCCCTTCTCGGGGTCGGAATAGCTGTCGGCCACGATGGGAATCCGTCGCCCGGTCAGCGGCAGCACCACAAAACGCCCCACCAGACCGGCATAACGCTCGTCCTCGGGATGCACGGCCACCGCCATGTCGCCCAGCAGCGTCTCCGGCCGCGTCGTCGCAACCGTGATGGTCCGCCCTTCCGAATCATCGGCAACGGGATAGCGGATATACCACAGGCTCCCCTGCACCTCGCGGTTATCCACCTCCAGGTCGGAAATCGCCGAGCGAAACGCCGGGTCCCAGTTCACCAGCCGCCGATCACGATAGATCAGCCCCTCGCGATACAGGGTGACGAACACCTCCAGCACCGCCTTGGACAATCCCTCATCCATGGTAAAGCGCTCGCGCGGCCAATCCAGCGAGGCGCCGAGGCGCCGAAGCTGGGTCGTGATGCCACCGCCCGATTCACCCTTCCACTGCCACACGCGCTGCTCGAAGGCTTCCCGCCCCAACGCCTGCCGGCTGGTACCTTCCTTCTGAAGCGTGCGCTCCACCACCATCTGGGTGGCGATGCCGGCATGGTCGGTACCCGGCTGCCACAGCGTGTCCCGGCCCTGCATCCGCCGCCAGCGGATCAACGTGTCCTGCAACGTCATGGTCAGCGCATGGCCCACATGCAGTGTGCCGGTCACGTTGGGCGGCGGGATCATGATCGTGTAAGGTTGCGCGCTGCTGCCCGGCACGGCCGAGAACGCGCCTTCGCGCTCCCATTCCGCATAGAGGGCGGGTTCGATCTCGCCGGGCGAGAAAGACTTGTTCAGCATCGCAAAACCAGACCTGAGCATGAAGGAAAATGGCCCGGACAGGGTTCACCCCGCCGGTCCGCCGCTTATAGCGAACTTCGCCCCGAAAGAAACGCCGCGCGTCGGATCGCCGCCGACACACCCTGCCAGACACGCTTTCAGCGCGTCATCAGGGGGCTCGACCCTTCATACGACGCGCCGAAGGGCGCCAGATAAGTCCCCGTCACCGGATCATGATGCGGGTCCGGCTCGCCGCCCCCTAAACGGAACGTGCCCAGCGGGCCGAGCGGAATACCGAACTCATCGTCCCCGGCCGGCTTGCGGACCTGCTCATCGGGAACCGGCGCGGCTTCATAGACCGTCCGTTTGCCCACGACATCCACCCGCTCTCCCCCGCCATCCGGCAGCGAGGAGGCGGTGAAGGACGATGCCACCGGCGCGGCCCGCGACGGAATGACGACATAGAGATTGGGGTCGAAGGGTCGCCGCACCGGTCGCGCGGCGACAGCACCCGAAGCCGCCGACATCACGAGCACCAGCAGGACCATGTTTTGGCGCACCATCCCGGCCATGTCGTCCCCCGGTCACCATTACCCGGCAGACGCCGGAAGGGCGTCACCGCCCCGGCTGGTTCTCCGCCCGATCGCTTATTCCCCATAGCTGGTCCTTGACGGCCTTGTAATAGGCGGTCTCGTCATAGCGCGGCACGTCCAGCTTCAGGTCCTGCGCCGTCAGCCGGCCGATGGCGGCCGCCACCCCATAGGATGCGGTCACGAGGTTGCTCAGGCTCTGCACCAGCGCCACCTGCGCCTGAAGCAGCGTCTGCTGCTGCTGCAACACTTCCAGCGTGGTGCTGGTGCCGACGATCGCCTGACGTTCGACCCCCTCCAGGGCAAGGATGTTCGAGGAAATGGCGATCCGGTTGCTCTTGATCGCCGCCGTATAGGCCACCAGTTGCTGCCAGTTCGACGAAGCAAGCTGCATGGCCGCCCGGCGTTCGATATCCACCGCGCGATGCGCCTCGGACACCTGCTGACGCGCCTGCCGCACGGCCGCATATTCCGACCCGCCCTGATAGAGCGGAAACTGGATATTCACCGTCGCATATTTATCGTCCATCAGAGAGCGGCCGCTACTCTGATTGATGGCCCGCGAATAGCTCGCCTGGGCGGAGATTTTCGGCATGATCGCGGACAAGGCGACGCCGACCGCATCCTTCTGCGACGCCTCGGTAAACAGCGCCCCGATGACGTTCGGATTGTTCTGCACCGCCTGGGCGATCGCCTCGTTCTGCGAACGCGCCGGCAGCACCAGCGGCTGCGGCGGCACCAGATTGGGCGGCGGCGACATGCCGATCACCTGGGCATAGGTCGCCTGGGCCGTCTGCAAGGTGCCCTCGGCCTCCTGCCGGGCGGCGCGGGCACTGGCCAGGGCCGCTTCGGCCTGCGCCACGTCGGTCCGCGTAATTTCACCGACCCGGAACCGCTCCGAGGTCGCCCGAAGCTGCTCCTGCAACACTTTTTCGTTATTGATGTTGAGTTGCAGCAATTGTTCGTTCTCGATCACGCCCACATAGGCGCTGACCACGTCGCTGAAGACCTGCTGCTCGGTCGCGATCAGCCGTGCCCGCTCGGCCATCACCGCATTGACGGCCTTGTGAGTGCTCGCCGTCGTCCGCCCGCCAGAATAGAGCGGCTGCGAGATCGTGACCCCGGCGGTATAACCCGGAACGTCATATTTCCGGTCATACCCGGCATAGCCATCCTGTGCCGAAACGCGATTGACGCCGGAGAAATAGCTCATGCCGGCGTTGCTGGTCACGGTCGGCCGCCAGCCGGCCAACGCCGTGGGCACCTGTTCATCGGTCGCGCGCAGGGTCGCGCGTTCCTTCTGCAAGGTCGGGTTCGTCAGGTAGGCCGCCGCCATGGCCTCCTGCAACGTATGCGGGACGAAACTGGGCGAACCGCTACCGTCATAACGCTGCGCCCACGCGGCCGAACTGCATAACAGGGTAGCCAGACCCGCCCCGATTCCGCATCCGCGCTTCATTCGCCCCTCCCCTGGAAATGCCATCCGGGGTTGGGTATCGCATTTCCAGGTAAAGAATATGTCAAACGGTTTCAGGCGTCAGAACGCGAAGGCAGGCGCCGGCTCCAACTCAGGCAGCAGGGGCAGCGCAACGTCGAATACAGGCCGCGTCGCCAGCCCGCTTGCCGAGGCTTCCCCGATGCTGGCCGTTGCCACCCCACCTTCGGGCCAGATCACACAGACAATCCTGCCATGCGGTGCAAGCTGCCCTGCCAAGGCCGACGGCACCGCACGCACCGCGCCGTCGATCAGGATCAGGTCGAACGGCGAATCGCCCGCGGCACCCGCCGCCAGCGCACCATCCCGCCACACCACATCCGGCGCCTCGGCGGCGCAGAAGCGCCTGCCGATCGCGCTGAGGGCCGCATCCGATTCCAGCGCCACGACCTTCAGGCCCAGGCGCGCCAGCAGGGCCGCGATGTATCCGGTCCCGGCCCCCACCACCAGCGCGCGCTGCCCGGCCTGGGGCTCGCCGATCTGAACCATGCGGCCGGCAATCCGCGGTTCGGTCAGCACCCGCCCGTGGCCCAGCTCCAGGCTCTGGTCGGCATAGGCGATGGCCCGCAGCGAATCCGGCACGCAGGCTTCGCGCGGCAGCACACGCATGGCGGCGACGATTCGCGGATCATTGATCTGCACGGGGCGGATCTGCGCATCCACCATCCGCTGCCGCGCGGCATCGTAATCGAGGATGGCATCTCCAGGCGCGGACTGGTTCATGGCGTTCCCTTCGCAACGTAACCCACGGCACGGGCCCCATCATCGGTGGTTCCCTGGGGCATTTCCCTAGCCTGAGCCCGTTTTATGTCCCCAGGCGCCATCTGCCTAGCAGGCCCATTGCACACAACGGCTTGACCAGCGCGCTCAGAGCGTGGATATAGCCAACGCACCATGTCGGGTCCGGTGGCAGAATGGTGATGCAGCGGACTGCAAATCCGCGTATGTGGGTTCGATTCCCGCCCGGACCTCCACCCGACTTTTTTCGCTGGCCACACTCACGGGAAATGGTTCGCCGTCTCCCGCACAATCAATTTCGATATGTGAACAGGCCGGTATATCGCCCCATTTCGTCGTCACCGGAAGCAAGTCACTCGGCCAGCCCCGATGCCCCATCGAAACCGTGAGGCTACGTTCATTCACCTGCCTGTATAGGTGGTCAGATTTCCCGAAAGACCGTCAATACGTATTTTTATTTTTACAAAGAACAATATAAACTGTCATGAGGATAATTTTAAGATCAAGACAAAGCGACCAATGATTAATATAAAAAAGGTCGTAACAAAGCCGCCTCTTGGCATCCACAAGAGTTTTTACCTCTCCCCGGCAACCTTTGACCTGGGCCAGCCCCGTAATGCCGGGTTTTATCTTATGCCGGCTCAAGTAATTTTTCACGACATCTTCATATAATCCACCGTCGACCTGCATCGCGGCAACATGTGCACGGGGGGCGACGATCGACATCTCTCCCTTCAGCACATTCAACAATTGCGGCAGTTCGTCGAAAGAATAGCGGCGCAGATAGCGGCCGACCCGCGTCACCCGAGGATCGTCCCGCACAGTTCGCTTCGCTCCGGACGGGTCAGCCTGTTCGGTGCGCATGGTCCGGAATTTGAGTACCCGAATAGGCTTCGAATTAAATCCATAGCGGGTCTGCGTGAAGAGGATCGGTCCTCGACTGTCACATTTGACCAGAATACATATCATTACAAAAAGTGGCGAGAATATAAAAAGCAGTAAAAAGGACAGTACCCGATCTTCCAGGAATTTCACAAAAAAATTCCAACCAGACAAAGGCTGCTTTTCCACGAGAAAGACGGAGAACTCAGACTTTCCCAACACTTCCCCGTCTATCTTGTCTTCGCCATGCTCCTGAACAGCCAGATAAATATCCGCTGGTATCACCCGTATTTTCTCAAAAATACTCCTGAACCGTTCCTGGCTCAGCGAAAATATAGAAATGATGATAATATCCGGCAGGTTCTCCCGGCAGAAAATCAGAAGATCGTCCAGATTGCCCAGAAAGGGAACGACGTGAGCGAGATGACCAAGCCGCCCCACACGATCGTCGAAAATCCCCCGAACCTCATAATGTTCCGGAAACTGCAAAAGCCGACGGGCCATCATTTCCCCGTCGGGCGCGCCTCCCACGATCACGACACTCCGTCGCCGTGCCAGCGGATTACCACCGGACGGAAACGGCGATTGATGGACATCGGATGCGGAAATACGTGCGGCGAGATGGGCAGCTTCCGCCCGAAGATCGAACATGTCAGCCAAGGCGCAGAAGATCCTCGCAAACGGTGACACCGAAGCCAAACAGCGCCCAGACATATCGCCCGGTCAGACGTCGAGGTTCCAGGCAGATTCTCCATAACCATTCAAGATTAAGGCGCTGAACAAGGAACGGGGGCGTTGGCAAAAGGCCCAGGGCGACGAGCAACGACTGCCCGATACACAACGCCCAGCAGGGCGGCAGGTCCGCCCGATACCTGCTGACGAACAGCTCGCTCCGCGGGGCGCCGACGCCCATGAACAGCAGGGTCGTCGCATGATCGCGGATCAGCCGTGCCAGAGAACCCGACAGGCCCGGATCGTTCTCAAAGCCGACAGGCGGCACGTAAAAGGCAAACCGGTCCTCCATCCCATGCGCGCATGCCCACTGGCGGGCAACCAGCCCCGTGCGCTCACTGTCAACGACGGCAAATATCCGATGTTTTTTCAGGACTTCGGGCATCGCGAACAGGTCTTGGGTAATTTCACGCCCAGTCACCCTGCCCGGCAGCCGCAAACCGCGACACCGTGCATAATAATAGAGCGGAAAACCATCGCAGGTCAGGATCTCCGCCTGCTCGCAAGCCTTACGGAATTCGCCGTTCTCCCGCATGAGCGCGACATGCTGGATGTTGGGCGTCACGACCAGATGGACACCTTCTTCCGGCGATGGCACGTGCTCCGCAACAAGACGCACGATTTCTGTCTCTGAAAGCAGGGTAAAATGCAGGCCGAACAGTGGCCCAAGCGATTGAGGAACAGAGACAGGCATAAAATTCAAGCCTTCAACCATGCCTGATTAGAATAATTTATCACCGGGCTCGATCTCGATATAGAACATATGGTGCATTTATCATAAATATCCCCATTGAAATATGAATTTACGGCGTAACAACACGCAACGCACTGCTGAAGATATTTTTATCAATAGCAACCAAGAAGAACAGTGCACTGGTAAGTATAAGGTCTTTTATCAAAATTACGACCTTCGATATGATATTGGCTTGGCGCATAACTATCGAGCGATTCAAACGAAACGCGCGCATGAAAATCGATGTTACTGGAATAGGTCGTCTGTCCAAGCGTAGTGGCAAACCCTTGGAAGGTATGCCCTGTCCCCGGATCAACGCCCATGATGACACTATTATGTCCTTCATGGGCAACAGTTATGCGCGCGCCATCATTGAGATTTTCACAGGTCTGGAACTTCGCGGGACCATAACAGCGCGCGTGTGCCGTGAATGGCAGGACGGCAACAACAGCCATCAGGCCCGTCAGAACAGGCAACACCACATTCCGGAATCCCGCGCGCATCAGCATTTCACCTCCCAGACGCATTTCCCATCCTGATCGCACGTCCGTTTGGGCGGACAATGGCTTCCAGCCGCAGGCAGAATATCTGGAACGATCGAGGCTCCGCTATCAATCGGCACAAGCGGAGGAAGCTCCTGTGGTTCAGGTGGGATCAAGTCATAATTATTTGCACATTGCGGCGTATGTTTGCACCGCCCCTTCGTGCAGTCCCATATCCATTTGCATTCCTGCCGGCCAACTGGCTGGGCATGAGCCCGCATATCACTGCACGGCACGATCAGAGCCATGGAAATCGCGAGACCTGGCAGGATCAGCCAGCGCGAGCGATCCATCAGAAGAAAACGCCAACGACATGCCGAAGCGCGCCGGCCCACTGATTCGGCACCGCGTTCATGAGCACCCTCCGCCCCACGATTCCAGGAATTATTCAATTCCACTCTAGTAGCACTCTTGGTCGTAGCCACTTCATCTCTGGCACATTCACCCCCGAAAAGAAACCGGGGGGAGATCATCCGCGCTATACGGCCAAGCCGGTAAAATATTCCGCAACCTGGCCGCAGGCACATTAAAGTACCTCCACGGAAGTGCCGGGCTCCGTCAAAGCGCGATCCAGAATAGGGTTGCGACGAGACGAAAGAAAAATGCAAGTCGCGCAGTTGCCCGCCACTTCCCCTATATAGGCACCATCATCCGGATATAACAGAGCCTATCCAGCACAGGCCCGTTCCACGTCCCGTTCCTCGATTTTGTCACTTCATCGCATTTTAACGAACGCCTATGTTCGCTCTCCCGCGTCATGAATGGCCGGGCACCTGTCACGCCTCCCCTTTTTCCTCGGCTGGCCTCGCAACAAGGCATGATTCGTCCATGCGCTTCCTGATTTCCCTATCCGATCAAATTCTCGGTGCCCTGCTGACATTCATCGTCAATCTCTGGATGGCGCGCGAAGGCGGGCCTGATGCCTATGGTGTCTATGCTTTGTGGCTCGCCGTGGCCTGGATCAGCGGAGCCGCCCAGTCGACGCTGGTCACCTCACACCTCGCGGGACTGAATGCATCCGATCAGGAGGAACGGGAAACCGCTGAACGTTTCTTCCTGACCATCCATATTTTATTTGTTTTCGCCGCCGCTGCGATCACCGCGGGCGCCAGTGCCATCCTGCTCCATCGCAACAGCCCGTTCCACGCGTCAAGCGCCGTTTTTTTTGTTCCATTTTTTCTTATATATCAATATACTAGAGCATTATTCTTTGCTCATCACAGACCGGATTGCGCAACCGCGCTCACAGCGAGCACCTTGTTCCTTTTCATCGGCATGGCGTCTGTCTGTTCGTTCTATGGATACGCACCCACGCCTGATATCGGGCTGGCACTCGCAGGCACGTCATATGGTATCGTGGCGCTGATCTGGCTGGTCGGCTTCACAAAGGGCCGACGCCCGCTCGTTCAGTGGCAGGCGATCCGCCCGCATCTTCATTATCTACGGAGTTCCGGCTGGATTCTGCTTGGCGCCGGATCGTCGGAATTAACCAATCGATTGTTCAGCTTCGTAACCGCCGGACGCTACGGCGCGAACTCCCTCGCCATGCTGTCGGCCACGCAGGTCGCGATCAGACCGGCCTGGATGCTCAGCGCGGCCTGGTCATCCGTCAGTCAGCCGCAGCTCGCCAGATTGTGGCGGGACCACAATCATCGACGTTTTCTGGCCGTGCTTGGGGCAGGACTCCTTTTCCCGCTTCTCGGTAGCCTGCTCTGGACCGGAGGCGTGGAACTCGGCTGGCCCGAGATCTCGCGGCTCCTGTATAAAGGACGCTACGAGCGGAATGGTCATCTCATCCTGCTCTGGGGATGCAACGTCGTTCTGGGCGGCCTGTCAGCCGTTGGCGGCACCGCCATGCTCGCCATGAAACGATATCGCTCCCTGGCGATAACCGATGTCCTGGCCGCGCTCACGACCTGCGCGTGCATGGCAGCACTCTCCAGGAATGCCGATTACTCCCTGGTCATCGTCGGAACGCTTGCCGGCCAGGCCGTCCAGTGTCTCAGCATGGCCCTCTATTTGAAGGGCGCCCTGCACGATACCTCTCACGCGGAACAAGCATCCCCGCCATCATCCACGTCAGAGAACGGCGCTCCCCAATCCGGCCGGATATCCGTCCGGCCGACGACCCAGCGATAGACACACAATATTTGCTCTGCCTTGCGGGGCCAGGCAAAAAATCTGCGCGCGCGACGCATGCCGCGTTCCGCGCGCCCGACAAGCTGGGCAGGGTCGGCGACAATACCTGCCAGACTATCGCGCAGGTCGTGGACAAGGCCGGATCGCTCCTTCATCTGGAGCAGAAAGGCACAGTCCGGCGACGCCAACTCTCCCGGTCCGCCATAATTGACCACGATCGGCACCACCCCCATCGCCATCGCTTCCAGAACGACCGCGCCGCCGAATTCCCGCAACGACGGAAAGGTCAGGATATCCGCCCCGACAAGATGCTGCATCGAAACGCGGTGACAACACTCGCCCAGGAATCTGACACCGGTTTCAATCCCCAGATCCGCGGCCAATTGCCTCAGCCGTCCATTTTCCGGTCCATCCCCGATGATGTCCAGCGTCAACCGGCCTGAAGCGATCAGCGCAGCGGCGGCCTCAAGCAACAGGTCGCACCCCTTGTAAGGCACGAGGCGTCCAATGAAGATCGCACGCAGCGGACGCGCCACATAGGCATCGGCCGTCCGAACCGGCGGCGTGGGGAAACGTGCCGGATCGTAACCGTTTTCGGGCAGATAGATCGTCTTCGCACGCCATCTCCGCGGGATTTCAGCCAGGGCGCTGCGTCCACCGACGATGATCGCATTCGCGGCTTCACGAGTCCGCCGATAGCCCGGCAGCAGCTTGAAGACATCCCGGAAACGCGAAAATCCTTCCCGTTCGTTATGGCGAAGTTCCGGATACTGCTTCGGCCAGGCCAGGCCACCATTAAGCGGTCCCAATACAAACGGCACCTTCAAACGCCTGCACCGCGAGGCAAGCGGACTGGGCACCGCGGGACTGACGGGCGTCACCCGATGAACGACATCGAACTGTCCGCTCCGAAGCCGGCGCCGAAATCGGCGCCATGCCAGATGTTCGAATAAAAGGTAGGAGGGAAGCGTCAGGGCCATCAGCAGGGTCCATCCGCGCCCCTTCCCACTGATGAAACGGACCAGCCGCACCATGGGTTCGAAGACGAATTCCGTGTCGATCGCGGTAAAATCGTCGCCTTCTTTCAACCCTACCCGGCGAAGGGCCGCAACATTGCGGGTCCGCGTGACAAGATGCACGTCGGCAAGCTGTGCCACCGCCTGATAATGCGACCAGCCGACCAAGGGCACGCTGATCCATTCAGGGTTGCACGATTCAGCAAGCATCAGGACGCGCGGACGCCACGAGGAACCACCGCCCCCAGCCATCGTCTTCAACGCTTCTGTAGGAGCCATGGACATTCAGGAGAGTCTCGCAGGCTGTTTCATATGATTCAAGGCATTCCTCCCGGCAGGGCGCGCAACAAACCCGGCATACCGCCCCATGCTCGCGCCCGTTCCCGAATTGACGGCACAGCACCCATGCCCTCTATTTGGCGGATCTTGAACCCAACGGGTAAAGCATGGATCATTTCCCGTGGAAGCGCGCTATGGGAAATGTGCAAAACGCATTGTCTCCCGATAGATGCCTTCTCTCCACGCAGATCTCCCAATGGAACGTAACGCATGGCGGCTGTCCCCGACATCTCGATCGTCATCTGCACAGTCGATCGCAGAGAATTGCTGCTCAAGGCAATCCGCTCCTGTATCGCCCAGGCCTCGCCGACGGGCCCGACCTTCGAAATCATTATCGTGGACAACAGCGCGAAAGGCACGACACGCGACCTTCGGACTTTTTTTCAGTCGGCTTCAATACCGCTCCACTGGGTAGAAGCGCACCCCGCCAATATCGCCGTGGCGCGCAATGCCGGAATCTCGGCATCCTCCGGCGGTGCCGTAGCCTTTCTTGATGATGACGAGGAAGCCGGCCCCGACTGGCTCGCACATCTCTTTTCGATCATGCAGGAAACCGGCGCCGACGCGGTCGTTGGCGCGGTGCGCCCCAATCCGGCCGTCCAGCCCCCATCGTGGGATCCAGACGCCAGCATATTCGGCCGACAATGGGACAGGAAGGATGGAACACCGGTCTTCCCGGCCGGCCCGAACAAGACGCGCGCCTTCTCGATCGGTACCGGCAACAGCCTGTGGCGACGCAAGACATGCTTCACCGATCAGAGCGTTTTCGACGAGCGATTCGGCCTTTCAGGTGGTGAAGACATCGACCTTTTCCAGCGACTGTATAGACGCGGCCGCCGCTTCGTGTGGTGCGGCAGCGGGTACGTCTACGAATATGTTCCCCAAAATCGCATGACGTTACGCCACCTCGCCGAGCGTTCTTATTGTGGCGGGCAGATATACGCCGTTACGACCATCCGAAATGCCCGGAGCGCGTATCTGGCTGTGCTTCATCTGAGCATACAGGGGCTTTTGCAAAGCATTACCTGCCTCTTCGCCCTTCCGGGGGCCGCGGCCGAAAGCCTCTGGGCCAGAAAAGGAACCTCCCCACGTCTCGCGATGCTGATCTTCAAACTCGCGGCCGCCGTGGGAAAGATCACATGGTTCAAGAGACACGCCCTTTACTGACAGGACACGCGCATCGCCGCA
The DNA here is from genome assembly GCF_047721585.1 of Gluconacetobacter sp. Lineage (NCBI taxonomy): Bacteria > Pseudomonadati > Pseudomonadota > Alphaproteobacteria > Acetobacterales > Acetobacteraceae > Gluconacetobacter > Gluconacetobacter sp. The sequence goes on along the minus strand of NZ_JBDNXE010000016.1, from coordinate 9,089 downwards.
AATAATGCAGCCATCCCCGAGATATCGAAGCGAAAGCGCGCGAATACAGTCAACCCTTCAGTAATCCTGCAAAACTTTTCCTATTGAACAGATTAAATTTCAGTATGACGTTAATAAGATATCGTTCGGTATGCGTAATTTTAACGAGCGGCGGAGGAGATCCCGGCATCGCACTGGCACACAACATCAAGGCGATTCGGTAAGGAACCCAATTGACCAGATCGTGATAAAGCAACCCCGACTGGCCTGAGTCCCGAACATGGAGCGACAGGGACGGAACCTGCCGCATCGCGACCTGACACGACAGATATGCCAGAAAATATTCTGGATATTTAATTTTTTGAAGAATGTCCTGATAATCCGACCGTGCCTTTAGATGAAAAAAATACGCATCAGCACCAAACTGTACTATTTTCTTTAACTCATCCAGCCAGGCGCAAATCAATTCATCTTCCGGAAGGGCCGCAATCAACCAGTTTTCGAGTATAGGAAAATTAGGGTTTACCGTAAAACACGCTGAAAAATATCCGACGAAATTATACGCCCCTTCACAAAATTTTTCTTCAATCCAGGAAAAATTTTCAAAGACGATGCTCGTCGCGTCAATCCATATCCCACCATAGCGCTTGATCAGTTCCAGCCTGATCAGGTCTGCCCGCGTAACAGCCGAAAGACCAGGCTGCGCATTCATATAGTCGTCTATATAATGCGTTACCGTCTTTCTATTCAGAAATCGAACGTCAAAATCCCTATTGAGGTCACGTATTCGGTTCACTAAAATATCTATATATTCCGGATAGTCGGGGTCATCCCAATAAATCCAGACAATTCGCGGCAGCGGTCGCCCCCCTCCCGCCTTTTCAGGAAAAGAAATATAATCAATATTCGTTCGCTCAGGTGCGCCACGACGATACCATAGTGGAAAAAGAACAAGGTATATTAAAAAATTCGCAGCTTTTTTTACCTTTTTCATCAGCCTGCGTGACAATTCCGCGGCTTTCTTCCGCCCCCCGAACATCCCCAGCACGCGAAAGGAAACCGGATTGTCACGCATGAAATCAGCAAGCCCTTGTCATCGCATAAGCAGCCCAGTTTCCCCACGGCTGGACCGATATCCGCATCAGGTCAATAAAAGACGCTCGAACCCATATTGTAGTTGAACGTCTTGTTGAACGGCACGCTTTTGTCCAGATACTGATCGATAAAGATGTCGAACGACGCAATCTCGGTCTTGGGCACATAGACCAGGTCGCCTGGCTGAAGCATCACCCGGTCGCGCGTATCCGCCGTATTGAGGTAATGTCGCAAATCGACCGTCCGCATCATCGGACGCCCGTCGCCCCTGCGTCGGATCACGATTGTCTGCGCCAATTTTGCGGAATCGATGGCACCGCCAGCGGTCACGACGGCCTGCATCGCATCCGTGGCGCCCTTTAGCGGATAAATTCCCTGCGTCTTGACCTCTCCCCCCACATAGATCTGCGCCGCCCCGTAGCTGTGGATAAGGACATCGAATGACGCTTGGCGAAGATAAGCGCGATATCGTCGCTGAAGGTTTTTTTTCAGTTCGACAAGACTCAGGCCCGCGGCATCGACGGCCCCCAGCAGCGGCGCGGTGATCGTACCGTCAGGTGCGATTGAGAGTTCATTTTCATTGAGTTCTGGGTTAAGCGTAAATTGTAAGGCTACCACATCTCCCGGAGAGAGCCGGTATGGGACTGGATCATTGGTCCATGGAGCAAAGTTACGGGCGCTATGAGGTTTCGGATCGAGATGCTGGACACAGCCAGCGAAACACACGGCAAGCAGCACGACAGGCAACCGGCGCAAGAATGTCACAGCCAACATGTCCCTTCAGAACGCAATGTATTTCTCAATAAGCCGTTCCTTCTTCAAGGGCAATCGGCTCGGCAAGCGGAATGGGAGCCTTCAGGAGGCTTCCATGATCTCCCTGATCGCGCTTTCATGGTGCAAATCGACTTGAGGGCGCCATCAAGCACTTCAATTCCGAGTGGAGCGCCGACTGTGGGGATCGTGACCGCCGACGACGGCATCGTGTCTGTTGGTGACTTGGCATCAATGACGGTTTTGACGCAACCAGCCAAATATGATTCTGCCGAACTGAGGGCGTCATGAAGGAATCCTTCCAACTACGCCTGACCAACAGATCGATGTCGTATGCGCGGCATTCGGCGAGAGATATCCTGGCGGCGCTGTTTTATTATAAAAAGAGCGTTTTTTTTTCCGCGCTTGTGCCTCTCGTATTAAGTCTGCTCGCCATCCTCGGAGCCCATCGGATCTATACAGCGCAGGCTCGCCTGCTGATCCTGTATGGTGGCGAATATGTCTTCCACCCGATCGGGCAGGAGAATGGCGGCGATGTCGCGCTCGATCGCAATCAGATTATCCAGGGTGAACTGGAAATCATTCAAAGCCCCGCCTTGGCCGCACGCGTGATTCAGGATGTCGGTATCCGGCGCCTCTATCCGGAGATGCCCGATACCCCTCTGGGGGAACAGCAGGCTGCGACACGCCTGCTCAGGGATCTCCGCGTCGACGGCGTTCCTCAATCCAATATTATCGAAGTCTCACTGCGCAATCGCGACCGACAGGTCGCTCTTGAAGCGCTGGACGTGATCATCCATGATTATATCATTTATCATGGTGAAATTTTCATGGGCAATCGCGACAACGGGCCGGCGCGACTGGTCGCCCAGATGGCCGCCCGCCTGAAAGATGCCAACGACAAGATCGTTGCCTTCAGTCTGGCGCACAATATCAGCGACCTCAATCAGCAGACCAGCATCATCCTGCGCAGGGCGGCCGATCTGGCCGACGAACAGACCGGCATTGACAGCGAAATCGACAATCTCGATGCCCAGACCAAAGTCCTGAATGGAACCTTGTCGACGCTTCCATCGCGAATCGAACTGTTCACGGAGACAGATATCGGGCAGGCGCGGAAAACATTACTCGATCGCCTGCTACGACTGCGGATTCAGCTTGCCGACGTGAGGCAACGCTATAAGAACACATTCCCGCTTGTGGTCGACATTCGCCATCAGATCAGGGAGATCGAAATACAACTTCGGAAATCGCCCGCCCGCGAGACGAATGTGAAGCGCAATGGAACCAGCACCATATACGAGGAGCTGAAACAGCAACAGGTCCTTCTGGAATCCCGTGCAGCGGGCCTGCGTTCCAAACGCGATGCGGTAACGAATGACCGGAATGCACTTCAGTTGCGTCTGGCCGAGTTGACCCAGCTATCGGGCCAATATCGTGATCTTCAGACAACGCGCGACACGCTCGCCGACAGCTACAAAACACTCGAAAACAATGTCGAAGCCACAACCTTGAGTTCCTCTCTTTCCCAATTGGCCAGCGCAAACATCCGGATTGTTCATCCGCCCAATGCACCGCTTCAGGGGTCGACACTCAGACTGCCGCTTCTGGGAATGGGGCTCATGCTCGGTCTTGTTGCAGCAGTCGGCATGCTTGCTTTCCGGGTCGTGACCCAGAAGATTTTCGTCACCGTCCGCGATGTCGAGCATGGCCTCCACGTACCCGTACTTCTGTCCATTCCTCTCTATGAGAAACAATGAACTGTGAACGGCACAGCGTCTTCCCCCCCTCCTTCCGTTGGCAATGCGTCCACGTTGCCTCCCCATCTGATCCTTGAGACGGAAATAAAGCGGCTGCTTTATATGCTGCCGCGTCAAAAGAGCAACGCGATTGTCCTTCAGTTCATCGCAACACAATCCGGAATCGGGACCACGAGCGTCGCGCGTGATTTCTCGGTCGTATCCGGTGGCGATATGGGTGTTGAAACCCTTCTCATCTCGCTCGACGGCCCGATCGGTTCTTTCGAAGAGGCAATCATCCGCAAATATTATATCCCTGCCTCGCGCCTGATCGCTCCGGCCAGCAGTGCCTCCGATGCGCAGCCGGACGGCGACTGGCTTCAAGTCCGAAAGGTCAAAGATTCTTCGCTCAGCATTGCGATGCCGTCCACCGACGCGCAAAAACATCCGATCGATTGGATTGAGCAGATCAAAAAATGGAAGCCTCGTTATGAAGTGATTTTTATCGATGCTCCACCCCTTCGGGCATCCTATCTGGGCGTCGCTCTTTCTTCCTACATCGACGCATCCATTATCGTCATCGGTGCTGAAGAAACAAAAAAGAGCGAAGCAAAGGATCTTATTTATAGAATTGAAGAAGTAAAAGGCAACATACTAGGCGCCGTATTCAACAAACGTCGCTCTCACATTCCCAGCATTCTTTATCATCTTCCCATATGATTTTGCATCCCTTGGAACTCGATAGATTTATCACTGATTTTGGAGACGGCGCCGTGCTGCTTCCAATCGTAGGTGTTTCTATCATTCTATTTGCCGCTTTCGGATGGATGCGTGGCGCCGTCATCTGGGGAGCAATATCAGGAACTGCGCTCGCCGTACTGATGCTAGCCAAACTCGCTGGACTGGAGTGGGCCTATCTTTCCGACAGTCTGGGCAGGCCCCTTAGCGTCAGTGGTCACGTCTCCGCGGGAACGGCGATCTACGGTAGCCTCATCAACATTCTAATCTTCCGGAAAAAACGCCTTTTCCCTTTTTACCTGCCGGTTCCGGTTGTCATCGCTTGCATGTTTTCATACACACGCCTCGTCCTTCATTCTCATACGCTGCCTGAAGTCCTGTTGGGTGGGGCACTCGGCATATCGGTGGCCGTGGCGTCAACATGCCTGCTCGTCCCGATGCCCCGTCGCGTAATCCTGCCGACATTTGCCGTCCTGACGATCGTTATCATTTCTTTCTATGGATATCACTCCGACACAGAAATCATGCTTCAGACCGATTTTTCCAAGTGGGCTCCATCATTCTAGAACCTGCTAAAGCGGTTGCCTCTTTGAATGCGTGCATTCAAAGAGGCAACCACGGTCGCAAAAACAATAAACTAGCGCTTTTTCTTCGGCCCAGTATTCGATGGAAATACTCATACTCCCCTGGAGCGTGCAGATACCCCCTTGGGCGCAGACAGCGCTTCGATGTCTTCATTGACAAAAAATATGAAGCGGAAGATCGATTACGGCCTGTGCGTGCTCGTTATCGAAACAAGTGCACACCATTTCTACCGTGATATCCGCCTACGTCGTCGTGCCCGCGATCAGGAGAGCGGTACTCGGCGGATATATTCTGGACCATCAGAAAAGCGAGAAACCTGACTGGAGCATTTTCATCGAAAATCGGTTCGATGGAAATGCTCTGGTTTATTGTTTTGCAAGCATCTTCACCTATCTGAATGCACGCATTCAAACAGGATCTGCTCTAGCGTCTATATCTGTGCCGGGCTGGTGCTCTGATCTGAAACTCTTCTTCTTCTGCCCAAGGCGCGCACGCTCATCATCCGAAAGCACCCCATCCTCGTCGGATTTCCGGTATAACTCCCATTTTTCCAGATCAAACGCGATAAAATAGAAACAAACCATAATCATGCCACTACCGGTAAACAGGTTTGATTCCGTAAAATTATGAATGATCAATGCAAGCATAAATGAAAAATGGAATATCGCCGTTTCCGGACTAAAGAAAGCCGAGGCCCTCTTGTCTCTATGTCTATTATATTTGATCGCTTTGAAGCTCAGATAAAGATACCGCCCCACGACGAATATTCCCAAAGCAAAGCCTACGCATCCACCTGTTGCCAAAAGATCCAGATAACCATTATGGGCTTCGTTAATATTTGCCTCACTTCCGAACCACATCGATGTCTTCAAGCTCGGTTGCAAAGAAGGCTTGATTGACCAGAAAGACGAATATCCAGCCCCCAAAATGGGTCGCTGAGAGATTTCATCCAACATGAATGACCAGATGTCAGTGCGGCTCGTGAATGTAATTCCCTGAAGAACCGACCAGATGTCCTGCCCGCTCATGGCACACCAGGTCATGTAGGCAAGAATACTCATCCCGATGATGCCCACTGCAAATGCGACCACAAAAATCTGCATCACCTCAGAGGCTGTTCTCAGACGATATCCCGCAGCCAGCAGCATCGGCATCAAGAGAACGATTACAAGACTTGTCTTCGACTTCGTCGCCAGCAATAGGCCGAACATCAGCACGCATTCCGCGACGTAAACCCACCGCCTCCCTGTCGAAATCCATGACAGCAGAAAGGAGCCCGTCGCAAGAAGTCCATACATCATGAGCAGACCAGCCGAATTCTTCTGCTCCTGAAACCCCGCCAGCCCTTCACTGGTCATCGCATAGCCTGGCCGGACGATCCAGATCAGCAGATCCGCCACCGCGCCGCCAAAGCATATGAAAGCGATACATTTATGGAGGGTCTCGGCTTTTTTAATGGTCGTAACGAGGCTGGCCGCCACGAGGATCTGGACCCAGGCAAATAGAATGCGGCGTGCCGAAGTTGACGGATCCAATGCCCACGTTGCGCTTAGCAAAAAATAGACATGCAGCCCGACGAGCGGCCACGCCGCCAACAAGAGGCGTCGTAATTTCTGACCGGAGGAAATTGCAAATGGGAGGCATGCCGCAAAAAAAGCCAGCCAGATGAAGCGATTGACAGGACTTACATATTCCTGGTTCATCTCCGAAGCGAGGGGCGCATTTCTGTCGAAACTCGGAATGCCGATGATGACATATCCAAACACGAGCAGCAGAATGAGCACCGCGAATTGCTGGGGTCGTCGGGTAGGAGCATACTCTTTAAGAACGGAAGCTGGTTCTGCCATCATAAGTTCTTTATGCCCAAGGGGTCTGTCAAATTCAAAAACAATCGTTCCTCGCGCAAGCCTGTGAAGGAATTGGCAAGCAGATGATAGAGGCAGGACAGTCGGGAGCCCCTGATCATACCCCACATGTCAGCATCGTGATCCCATGCTTTGATCGCCTGGCCCTGCTGGAACGCACCATCACAGCCTGCCTGTGTCAGGTGGTCGATGCTGGCGTTTCATGGGAAATCATCATAGCTGACAATCACCCTGCCCGCCTGGCACGTTCTCTGGTCGCAACATTCCACAGCGATATCCCGTTACGGCACGTCGAAGCGGGCGAGCGCAATATCGCCGCCGCACGCAATATGGGCATACAGGCAGCAAACGGCGCCTTCATCGCATTCGTCGATGATGACGAGGCGCCCGAGCCGAACTGGCTCATGGCCCATTACCGATGCCTCCTGCGCACCGGAGCCGATGCCAGTTTCGGAGCTGTCTACCCGATTTTCGAAAGAGGCACTCCACCGTCATGGGATCCGCAGGGCCGTTATTATACGACCGATTTCGGTCTGCCGCCCGATACCCGGATCGATCCTTTGAAATGGTTTCCTCCCCGCCCCAGGGGCGTCAGCACGGCAAATGTCATGCTCAGACGCTCTTCTTGTCTGGCGCAGAGCAAACCGTTCGACGAAGAATTTGGAAGGACCGGCGGCGAAGATACAATGCTGTTGCTCCGTCTCGCCAGAGATGGAAGACATTTCGTCTGGTGTCCGGATGCCCCGGTCATCGAATTCAACGAGAGCGGCCGACAGAATTTCCGCTATATGTGCCGCCGCGTCCAACGCAGTTCCAGGCATTCAGCGGAAGTCCGCGTCGCGATCAGCCAGCATAAAATCATGACGCGGATGAATATTTATTTCATCGCACTCGCACAGATGTCGGCTTTCGGCATTTTATGGATGCTGCGCCGAAAACCATCGGACATGCTGCAAATCTGCAAGGCGACCGGAAAGCTCGGTTTTGCGCGGCTTGAATTCATACCCGAATGAATGACCAGCCAACCTCTTACGTTCAGAATAGAACGCGGCAGTTCTCCCAATGGAGCAAACCCTTGGAGCCTGTCAGGCCATAAGCACGGCATACACCGCGCTTATGCGCGACACATCAGAGCAATCCCGCCAGTCGGCGACGATGCCATCAGAGCCGTCTTTTAAAACTCTCAGTTGCAAACCCAAAGAAACATCAGGTTCTCAACATTTCATGCAAGAGCATAAAACTCTTTAACCTGAGTGCTTCAACTATGCCAACGACCAAATCGTCGTTGGCGTCCCGTACGGGATTCGAACCCGTGTTACCGCCGTGAAAGGGCGGTGTCCTAGGCCTCTAGACGAACGGGACGTTGGACGAGGCAGCTTCTATGACATCGCGAGAGGGGACGCAACCCACCCGAAGCAGGAAAATTGGTTTGCGGCACATTTTTTCCAAGTGCGAAGCTTTTCAGGCGATTACGGAGCAGGCACGGCCTGCGGCGCCGCCGGGCTCATGACCAGCCGGCCAACGATTCGTCGGTTCTGAACGTCCCACAGCAGCACCCGGTCGGGGCCACCGCCGCCAGTCAGCGCCACCGCCAGCACCCCTTCCCGCTCCCGCGTCATGCCGCTGACATGCGTGCCGGCGGGTTCGCCCAGCACCAGTTCGCCACCATTTCCCGCCGCCACCGCCAGCGCGGCCGGTTCAGCGTCGAGCCCGGCAATCGCCGCCGGCTTCGGATGAGATATCCGATGGACCAGCACACCGACCAGCACCAGAGAGCCCACCGCCAACAGCACCCCCATGCCAATCACGGCGGCCAGCAACCCCCTGGAGGCCGCCACGCTCGTTCCCGGTCCACTCACGCCCTGTCCATTCATGATTGTCTTGATCCAACTTGGCCCGGCATGATGTTCCGGCCGGGCGATTTCCGTTAAGAGCCGTGCATGACCGACGACACGCCCCCCCTCCGCGTCACCGCGACCGAAGAGCATACCGGCCAGCGAACCGACCGCTTCCTGGCCGACGCGCTCGATACGCTGTCCCGTTCGCGCGTCAAGGCGCTGATGGAAGCCGGTCATGTCCTCCGCGACGGCCAGATCCTGCGTGAGCCCGCCGATCCGGTGCGGCCCGGTCTGTGTTATGAAATCAGGGTTCCCCCGGCAATCCCCGCCACACCCCAGGCCCAGGACATCCCCTTCGCCATCCTGTACGAGGACGCCGACCTGATCGTGCTGGACAAGCCCGCCGGTCTGGTGGTGCATCCGGCACCGGGCAACGAGGACGGCACGCTGGTCAACGCCCTGCTGGCCCATTGCGGCGA
>NZ_JBDNXE010000015.1:0-48521 GCF_047721585.1 Gluconacetobacter sp. | reverse complement strand
AGCGCCGGCCTGTCACGCCGGAGGTCGCGGGTTCGAGCCCCGTCACTCGCGCCATAGTCGTTTCATGTTTAATAATGATCGACTGCGTTGAACCTGTTAAAGATGCATTTTTCCAATAATTGGATCTGTTCCGTTCCCCAATATTTTGGTGCGAGGACGGACAAGTTGTCCCTAACGCGCATATCCGCGTAGCGTATTCATCATCACGGGAATGTTCATCCCCTGTTGGCGGGTGGTGGTCTGGTCGCGTCCGGGCGATGGGTCTAACCTCCTGACCATGACGACGCCCTGTTCGTCATGACGCCTGCAGCAAGCGGGCCACCAGTCAGGGAGACGCGCCATGACGTCCGTTCTTGCGGATTATTTTCCAGTTCTGATTTTTGGTGTCCTGGCGGTCGTGATTGCCGGCGCGATGCTGGGAAGCTCCCTGCTCTTCGGTCATCAGAAGCCCTATGCCGAAAAGGTGTCGGCTTACGAATGCGGGTTCGAGGCATTCGACGATGCGCGGCATCGTTTCGATGTCCGGTTCTATCTGGTGGCGATCCTGTTCATCATTTTCGACCTTGAAGTCGCCTTTCTTTTCCCTTGGGCGGTCAGTCTGTCGCGGATCGGCCTGTTCGGCTTTCTGTCGATGATGGGATTCCTGGGCATTCTGACGGTGGGGTTCATCTATGAGTGGTGCAAAGGTGCCCTGGACTGGGATTGACCGGCGCTAGGATCGAGCGAGGGGAGGAGACGAGGCATGAGTACCGCTGATGCGACAAGTGATGGGCAGGGCGCGATAGCCTGGAATCGGGAGATGCTGCCGCCTGGGCCGGAGCAGGATGCCGTCATCAAGGGTATTACCGGCGAGATCACCGAGAAGGGGTTCGTCGTCGCCAACCTCGACAAACTGGTCAATTGGGGCCGTACTGGCAGCCTGTGGCCGATGTCTTTCGGGCTGGCGTGCTGTGCGGTGGAAATGATCCACGCCTATATGCCGCGCTATGACCTGGACCGGATGGGTATCATTCCGCGCGGATCGCCGCGCCAGTCGGACGTGATGATCGTGGCCGGGACTCTGACCAACAAGATGGCGCCCGCCCTGCGTCGCGTCTACGACCAGATGGCCGAGCCGCGTTGGGTGATTTCGATGGGGTCCTGCGCCAATGGTGGGGGCTATTATCACTATTCCTATTCCGTGGTGCGCGGATGCGACCGGATCGTGCCGGTGGACGTGTATGTTCCCGGCTGCCCGCCGACGGCGGAGGCGCTGATTTACGGCATCCTGCAGCTCCAGAAGAAAATCCGCAGGACAGGGACGATTCTCCGTGGCTGAACCGGGCACCGAACTGACGATGAAGGTGTCTCTGGCGCGTGGTGCGCTGGGGTCGCTGGCTTTCGCGCTGTCGACGGGCGTGCCCGGTATCCATTCGGCCGCGATTGAGGAGGGCGAACTGGTTGTGCGGACCGGCCGGGACCGCTTGCTCGCGTTGATGGGTCTGCTGCGCGATGATCCGCGCTATGCCTGCGAGCAACTGATGGATCTGTGTGGTGTCGACTATCCCGCTCGGGCGGAACGATTCGAGGTCGTCTATAATCTGTTGTCGGTGACGCATAATCACCGGATTCGTGTCATTGTGACGACGGATGAGGCCAATCCGGTGGCGTCGGTCCATCATCTGTGGCCGTGCGCTACGTGGTGGGAGCGCGAGTGCTACGACATGTATGGGGTCCTGTTTTCGGGGCAGCCGGATCTGCGGCGCATTCTGACCGATTACGGGTTCGAGGGGCATCCGCTGCGCAAGGACTTCCCGCTGACGGGCTATGTCGAGATGCGGTACGACGAGGATCGCCGTCAGGTGGTCTATGAACCGGTGAAGCTGACGCAGGATTTCCGCAATTTCGATTTTGAATCGCCGTGGGAGGGTATCCTGACCCTGCCGGGTGATGAGAAGGCCCATGAATCCCGCCAGGGACTGAAGTTTCCGCGATGACGGGACCGTTCAGGCAGATGGCGAGGGTGCGCACGGTGAGGGAGAGTGGACGATGAGCGAGATTGTCCTTCACGAGGATATCCCGGAAGAGCTGATGTCCGCGGACGCGGCCGCCGAGGCACAGATCCGGACAGTGGAGATCGATTCCCACGCCCTGAATTTCGGCCCGCAGCATCCGTCGGCCCATGGTGTGTTGCGTCTGGTGCTGGAGATGGAGGGTGAAGTCGTTGCGCGCGCCATTCCGCATATCGGATTGCTGCATCGTGGCACCGAGAAGCTGATCGAATACAAGACCTATCCCAAGGCGCTGCCGTATTTCGATCGGCTCGATTACGTTTCGCCGATGTGCGAGGAGCAGGCATTCGCGCTGGCGACGGAAAAGCTGCTGGGGATCGACATTCCTGACCGCGCGAAATGGATTCGCGTGATGTTCGCGGAAATGACGCGCATCCTGAACCATATCCTGAATCTGACCTCGTTCGGGCTGGATTGCGGTGCGCTGACCCCGGCGCTGTGGGGGTATGAAGAGCGCGAGAAGCTGATCGAATTCTACGAGGCCGCGTCTGGCGCGCGCTTTCATGCCAATTATTTCCGTCCGGGTGGCGTGGCACGCGACCTGCCGGCGGGTCTGGAGGAGCGGATCGCGGAATGGGCGCGGCAGTTCCCGCGCTGGATCGACGATCTGGAAACGCTGCTGACCAATAACCGGATCTGGAAGCAGCGGACGGTCGGGATCGGCGTGTTCACCACCGAGCAGGCGTTGGCCTGGGGTTTCAGCGGTCCTTGTCTGCGGGCTTCGGGCGTGCCGTGGGATCTGCGCCGCGCGCAGCCGTATGACAATTACGACAAGGTGACGTTCAATATCCCCGTCACGCGCCAGGGCGATTGCTACGATCGCTATCTGGTGCGTGTGGCGGAGATGCGCGAGAGCGTGAAGATCGTCGAGCAGTGCCTGGCGCAGATCAAGCCGGGGCCGGTCAGGATTCAGGACCACAAGATCACCCCGCCGCCGCGCCGGGAGATGAAGCGGTCGATGGAAGCCTTGATCCATCATTTCAAGCTGTTCACCGAAGGGTATCATGTGCCGCCGGGTGCGACCTATACGGCGGTCGAGAGCCCCAAGGGCGAATTCGGGGTCTATCTGGTCGCGGACGGCAGCAATCGCCCCTACCGGTGCAAGATCCGGCCCACGGGCTTTGCCCATCTCCAGGCGATCGACGAGATGTCGCGCCGCCATATGCTGGCCGACGCGGTCGCGATCATCGGGTCGCTCGATCTGGTGTTCGGCGAGATAGACAGGTGACAGAGATGTCCGCTCATTCCCCCATCGATCAGATCGAACAGCCCGATAGCTTCGCCTTCGATGCTGAAAGCGAAGAGCAGATCGCGGCGATCCTGGCGAAATATCCGCCCGAGCGTAAGGCCAGCGGTACGCTCCCGCTTCTGTATGTCGTGCAGAAGCAGATGGGGCGGCAGACCGGGAGCGCCTGGGTGCCGCGCGTGGCGATGGACGAGGTTGCGCGCCGGCTGGATGTCGCGCCGATCCGTGTCTACGAAGTGGCGACCTTCTACCTGATGTTCAATACCAAGCCGATCGGGCGGTATCATCTTCAGGTCTGCACCACGACCTCCTGCTGGCTGCGTGGGTCGGACGATGTGGTCGCGGCTTGCAAGAAGGCGACCGGGATTGACGGTTTCGGCCAGTCGAGCGCCGACGGGCTGTTTACCCTGACCGAGGTGGAGTGCCTGGGGGCCTGCGCCAATGCGCCGATCCTGCAGGTTGATGACGATTTCTACGAGGATATGGACGGACCGCGCACGATCGAACTGATCGAGGCGTTGCGTCGCGGCGAGCGGCCGACGCCGGGGCCGACGATCGACCGGTTGAACTCGGCGCCGGCCGGTGGACGCAAGACGCTGGCGGATAGTCCGGCGGAACAGGGCTGAGCGGGAGAGACGGCGATGCTTCAGGATAAAGACCGGATCTTCACCAACCTGTATGGTCAGAACGACTGGCGGCTGGCAGGCGCGCGCCAGCGCGGCGACTGGGACGGCACTGCCGAGATCCTGGCGCGTGGCCGGGATGCCATCATCAACGAGATGAAGGGCTCTGGCCTGCGTGGTCGCGGTGGGGCGGGGTTTCCGACCGGTGTCAAATGGTCGTTCATGCCCAAGAATTCGGACGGGCGCCCGCATTACCTGGTCATCAATGGCGACGAGTCCGAGCCGGGAACCTGCAAGGATCGCGAGATCCTGCGGCATGAGCCGCACAAGCTGATTGAAAGCGCGCTGATCGCCTCCTTCGCGATGGGTGCGCATGCCGCCTATATTTATATCCGTGGCGAGTTCTTCAATGAGGCGCGCCATCTCCAGATCGCGATCGACGAAGCCTATGCGGCCGGGCTGATCGGCAGGAATGCCGCCGGATCGGGATGGGATTTCGATTTTTACATCCATCGCGGTGCCGGCGCCTATATCTGCGGCGAGGAAACCGCGCTGCTGGAAAGCCTGGAAGGCAAGAAGGGGCAGCCGCGCATGAAGCCGCCCTTTCCCGCGGCGATGGGGCTGTATGGCTGTCCGACGACGGTCAACAATGTCGAGAGCATCGCAGTGTCGTCCACCATCCTGCGGCGCGGAGGCGCGTGGTTCTCGGCGCTGGGGCGGCCGAACAATGCGGGCACCAAGCTGATGGCCATTTCGGGCCATGTGAATACGCCTTGTGTGTTCGAGGAAGAACTCGGCGTGCCGCTGAAGGAGATCATCGAGAAGCATGGCGGCGGCGTGCGCGGCGGCTGGGACAATCTGCTGGCGGTGATCCCCGGCGGATGTTCGGTGCCTCTGTTGCCGGCGTCGATCTGCGAAACGGTGCTGATGGATTACGACAGCCTGCGCGCCGAGCGTTCGGGCCTGGGCACCGCCTGCATGATCGTGATGGACAAATCGACCGACATCATCAAGGCGATTGCCCGGTTCTCGCAATTCTTCAAGCATGAGAGCTGCGGCCAGTGCACGCCGTGCCGCGAAGGCACCGGCTGGATGATGCGGGTCATGAACCGGATGGTCGAGGGACGGGCGGAAATCGAGGAAATCGACATGCTCGAACAGGTGACGCGCCAGGTCGAGGGCCACACGATCTGCGCCCTCGGTGATGCCGCCGCGTGGCCGATCCAGGGCCTGATCCGGCATTTCCGTCCGGTGATGGAAGAGCGGATTACCGCCTACAAGGCGGCTCATGGCGGTGGGCGGATCACGCAGGTGCCGCTGGGTATTCCCGTGGCGGCGGAGTAAGGGCGATGGTGAAAGTAACCGTCGACGGAATCGTCGTCGATGTTCCCAACGGGTCCAGCGCGTTGCAGGCGTGCGAGGCGGCCGGCAAGGAAATTCCGCGCTTCTGTTTCCATGAGCGTCTGTCTGTCGCGGGCAATTGCCGCATGTGCCTGGTGCAGGTGGTGCGGGCGCCCAAGCCGGTGGCGTCCTGCGGTTTTCCGGTGGCGGAGGGGATGGAAATCCTGACCGACACCGAGATCGTGCGCAAGGCGCGGCGGGCGGTGATGGAATTCCTGCTGATCAACCATCCGCTGGACTGCCCGATCTGCGACCAGGGTGGCGAATGCGACCTGCAGGACCAGGCGTTCGGCTATGGCGCCGATCACTCGCGCTATCAGGAAGCCAAGCGCGCGGTGAAGGACAAATATCTCGGTCCGCTGGTCAAGACGGTGATGACGCGCTGCATTCAGTGCACGCGCTGCATCCGGTTCGCGACAGAGATCGCGGGTGTGCCTGAATTGGGTGCGGTCTCGCGTGGCGAGAGCATGGAAGTCACCAATTATGTCGAGAAGGCGCTGACTTCGGAACTGTCGGGCAATCTGATCGACATCTGCCCTGTGGGTGCCTTGACCTCGAAGCCCTATGCCTTCACCGCCCGGCCGTGGGAGTTGAAGCGGACGGACTCGATCGACGTCAGCGACGCGGTGGGCGCCAATATCAGCCTGCATGTGCGCGGCAGTGCCGTGCTGCGGGCCGTGCCGCGCGTCAATGATGCGGTGAACGAGGAATGGCTGGCCGACAAGGGGCGCTTCTCGGTCGATGGGCTGAAGCATCGCCGGTTGGACCGGCCCTGGGTGCGGGTCCATGGCAAGTTGCAGACGGTTTCGTGGCAGGATGCGTTCGTGGCCATCGGTCGTCGGCTGGACGGTGTGCCGGGGGATCGGATCGGGGCCATCGCCGGCGATCTGTGCGATGCCGAGAGCCTGCTGGCGCTGAAGGACCTGATGACGGCGCTGGGTTCGCCCAATGTCGACTGTCGCCAGGATGGTGCGGAGTATGATCTGTCGCATCGGGCTTATTATACCTTCGGCACCACCATTGCCGGGATCGAGGATGCCGACGCGCTGCTGATCGTGGGCGCGATTCCGCGCCAGGAAGCGCCGGTGCTGAATGCGCGTATCCGCAAGCGTTTCCTGTCGGCGGGCCGTGGTGGGTTCCCGATCGGGTTGATCGGTGCGCCGACGGCTGACCCGACCTACAAGGCGGAGGTGCTGGGCGAGGGGCCGGACGTGCTGGCCGCGCTGCGGGATGGTACGCATCCTTTCGCCGAGACGCTGAAGGCGGCGAAGAAGCCGATGATCATCGTTGGGCACGGTGCGCTGACGCGGCCTGATGCGCGGGCGATCCTCGCTTCGACCTGGGCGCTGGCCGTCGAGGCCGGGGCGATCGCGGCGGGGTGGAACGGCTTCAATGTCCTGCATCGCGCGGCCAGTCGGGTCGCCGGGCTGGATCTGGGGCTGGTGCCGGGAAAAGGGGGACGCAGCGTCGCCGGGATGATGAGTGGCGGCGTCGACGTGCTGTGGCTGCTGGGGGCGGACGAGTTCCATACCGCGCAGATCGGGCCGCAGACATTCGTCATCTATCAGGGCCATCATGGCGATGCGGCGGCGGCGCGGGCGGATGTGATCCTGCCGGGCGCGACCTATGCGGAGAAATCGGGCACTTATGTGAATACCGAGGGGCGGGTCCAGCGGTCGTTTCGGGCGGTCATGCCGCCCGGCGACGCGCGCGAGGACTGGCGCATCCTGCGGGCGTTCTCCGAGGTCGTGGGCCATACGCTGCCCTATGACACCGTGGAGGCGCTGCGCGAGCGGCTGGCGACGGTCAATCCGGTCTTCCGGGTGATCGGCGGGCTGGATGCGGTGGACGTGTCCGCGCTGCCGGGGCCGGCGGGAGGCGGTGCGGTGTCGCCGGCGCCGTTCCGCCCGGTCTTCGACGATTATTATCAGACGGACCCGATCTGCCGGGCGAGCCCGACGATGGGCGAATGTTCGCGGATCTATGTCCATCCCCGGACCGTGGCGGCGGAGTAAGGCGACGTGGCGCATTTCTTTCTGCACACAATGATCGGTCAGGTGATCCTGACGGTTCTCGAAGCCCTGGCCGTTCTGGTGCCGCTTCTGCTGGGCGTGGCTTATCTGACACTGGCCGAACGCAAGGTCATGGCGGCGATGCAGCTTCGCAAGGGGCCGAACGTCAATGGCCCCTTCGGCGTGCTTCAAGCCTTCGCCGACGCGATCAAGATGATTACCAAGGAAACCGTGATCCCGTCCGGGGCCAACCGGTTTCTGTTCCTGTTCGCGCCTTTCCTGACCTTTTCGCTGGCCATGACGGCCTGGGCGGTCATTCCCACCAATGATGGCTGGGCAATCGCCAATATCAATGTCGGGGTGCTGTATCTGCTCGCGATCTCTTCGCTGGGGGTCTATGGCGTGCTGATCGCGGGTTGGGCGTCGAACTCGAAATACGCCTTTCTCGGCGGCCTTCGCGCCGCGGCGCAGATGGTGTCGTATGAGGTGTCGATCGGCCTGGTGATCGTGTCGGTGCTGCTGGCGGTGGGTAGCCTGAACCTGAACGACATCGTGCTGGCGCAGCGCCATGTCTGGTTCTGCCTGCCGATGTTCCCGATGTTCATCATCTTCTTCATCTCGGCGCTGGCGGAAACCAATCGCGCGCCGTTCGATCTGCCCGAGGGCGAGAGTGAACTGGTCGCCGGCTTCTTCGTCGAATATTCGGCGCTGGCCTTCGGCCTCTTCTTCCTGGGCGAATATGCCAACATGTTCCTGATGTCGGGGATGGTCAGCATCCTGTTCCTCGGTGGCTGGCTGCCGCCGATCGGGATCGCGCCCTTTACCTGGATACCGGGGCCGCTGTGGCTGATCGCGAAAATCCTGTTCTGCCTGTTCGTCTTTATCTGGGTGCGCGCGACGTTTCCGCGCTACCGCTATGACCAGCTTATGCGCCTGGGCTGGAAAGTGTTCCTTCCGCTCTCGCTGGTGTGGATGGTGCTGACGGCCGGCTTCCTGCTGGCAACCGGGCTGCTGCCCCAGGGAGGAGCGAGCTGATGGGTACTCTCGATCGAACGATCCGTTCCTTTCTGCTGGCCGAACTGGTGGCCGGCATGGGCGCGACGCTGCGGGCCTTCTTCAAGCCCAAGGTGACGATCAATTATCCCTTCGAAAAGGGGCCGCTCTCACCGCGTTTCCGTGGGGAACATGCCCTGCGTCGCTATCCGAACGGCGAGGAACGCTGCATCGCCTGCAAGCTGTGCGAGGCGACCTGCCCGGCGGAGGCGATCACGATCGAATCCGAACCGCGCGATGACGGGTCGCGGCGCACGACGCGCTACGACATCGACATGACGAAATGCATCTATTGCGGTCTGTGCGAGGAAGCCTGCCCGGTCGATGCGATCGTCGAGGGGCCGAATTACGAGTTCGCGACCGAGACGCGCGAGGAACTCATGTACAACAAGGACAAGCTGCTCGCCAACGGCGACCGCTGGGAAAGTGTCCTGGCACGACGGCTGGAACTCGATGCGCCCTATCGTTGAGGGAGAGGCCGAGCCAGTGAGGCAGCGGGAGAAAAGAGCCATGCGGCAGGAAGGTCAGCGATGATGACCCAAATCGTCTTCTACGTGTTCGCGACGGTACTGGTCCTGTCGGCCGGCATGGTGGTCAGCGCGCGTAATCCCGTTCACTCCGTGCTGTTCCTGATCCTGGCCTTTTTCAATGCCGCGGGTCTGTTTCTGGTCGCGGGGGCCGAATTCCTCGCGATGATCCTGGTCATCGTCTATGTCGGTGCCGTTGCGGTGCTGTTCCTGTTCGTCGTGATGATGCTCGATGTCCGCTTCGCGCAGATGCGCGAGGGATTGCAGCGTTATGCACCCTTCGGGGCGGCGGTGGGGCTGGTGCTGCTGGCGGAACTGGCGCTGGCTTTCAGCCACTGGCAGGTCGCGCAGGATATCGGTTCCGTGCCGCATGTGGTGGCGGCGCCGGGACGGACCAATACCGCGGCGCTGGGTGACGTGCTGTATACGCATTACGTCTTCCTGTTCGAATCCTGCGGTCTGGTGCTGCTGGTGGCGATGATCGGCGCGATCGTGCTGACGCTGCGCGAGCGGCCGATGGGGCGTCGGCAGAACATCGATCGGCAGCACGAACGCACGGTGGCGGATACGCTTGCCATGATGACCGTGCCTCTGGGGCAGGGCGTGGCCGCCAATGGCGGTTTCCGCCGGCCGGAACAATCCTACTACATCGCGTCGGTGCCCGGATCGTACGGGGTGACGGCCGAGCCCGTGCCTCAGGGCAAGCCGGTCGATGAGGCCCCGAAGCACGGTGCCGACAACCATGGAGGGCTGGCGCAATGACCGGCGGACTGGGAAGCATCGGTATCGGGCCTTATCTGACGGTCAGTGCCATCCTGCTGGTTCTGGGTGTGTTCGGCATTTTCCTGAACCGGAAGAACGTCATCATCATCCTGATGTCGATCGAACTGATCCTGCTGTCGGCGAATTTGAATTTCGTCGCGTTTTCCTCGGCACTCGGCGACCTTTCCGGGCAGGTCTTTACCCTGTTTGTCCTGACCATCGCGGCGGCCGAATCCGCCATCGGGTTGGCGATCGTAACGGTCTATTTCCGCAATCGCGGGTCGATCGAGGTCGAAGACATCACCATGATGAAGGGCTGAGCGGGCCATGCAAACGGCATCTACCCTTTTTGAGATCGCGGTCCTTGGGCCTCTGTTTTCCTGCATTGTGGCGGGCCTGTTCGGGCGGATCATGGGCGATGGGGCAGCCAAGGCGCTGACCACGTCCGTCATGGTGATCGCGGCCCTGTGCGGCAGCGGGGCGCTGTTCACCGCGATGCATGTCGGCGGCATGCCGGTCGTGGTGCAATTGGCGGACTGGATCCGCGCCGGGAGCTTCCACGCTGCCTGGACGCTGCGGCTGGACACGCTGTCGCTGTCGATGGTCGCCATGGTCACGGCGGTTTCGGCCCTCGTACATATCTACAGCATTGGTTACATGGGGCATGAGACGACCCCGACCTATCGGTTCTTCTCGTATCTCTCGCTCTTTACCTTCGCGATGCTGATGCTGGTGACGTCGAACGACCTGATCCAGCTTTTCTTCGGCTGGGAAGGCGTTGGTTTGGCCAGCTATCTGCTGATCGGCTATTGGTATGATCGGCCCAGCGCCTGTGCCGCCGCGATCAAGGCCTTCGTGGTCAATCGCGTCGCCGATTTGTTCTTCATGGTCGGGATCGCGCTGCTGTTTGTCGAATTCGGCTCGGTGACCTACGACAATATCTTCGCGCTGGTGCCGGCGCATGGCGACGACACCTACATGCTGTTCGGCACGCATCGGATCTATGAAACGATCTGCCTGCTGCTGTTTATCGGTGCGATGGGCAAGTCGGCGCAGCTTTTCCTGCACACCTGGCTGCCGGATGCGATGGAAGGCCCGACGCCGGTCTCCGCGCTGATCCATGCCGCGACCATGGTGACCGCCGGCGTGTTCCTGATGGCACGGATGTCGCCGTTGGTGGAATTCGCGCCTGATACCAAGGCGTTCATCCTGTTCATCGGCGCGACGACCTGTTTCTTTGCCGCCACGGTGGGGTTGGTGCAGCCGGATATCAAGCGCACCATCGCCTATTCGACCTGTTCGCAGCTTGGCTACATGTTCATGGCGGTCGGGGCCGGGGCTTATCAGGCGTCGATGTTCCATCTGACGACGCATGCGTTCTTCAAGGCGCTACTCTTCCTGGGTGCGGGCTCGGTGATCCATGCCGTTCATGACGAGCAGAACATGTTCCGCATGGGTGGCCTGTGGAAGAAGATCCCGCTGACCTATGGTGCAATGTGGCTGGGCAGCCTGGCGCTTGCCGGTATCTTTCCCTTCGCCGGATACTGGTCGAAGGACGCGATTCTGGAGGCCACATGGATGGCCCATAGCGGTCTGGGCTTCTATGGCTGGACGCTGGGCTGCGTTACGGCCTTCATTACCGCGCTCTATAGCTGGCGTCTGATCTTTCTGGTCTTTCATGGCACGCCGCGCGATGCGCGCCTGCATGAGGGCGCGCATGAGAGTCCGGTCTGGATGACGTTGCCGCTGGTTCTGTTGGGCGTGGGCGCGGTGCTGGCCGGACTGCTGCTGGCGCCGTACTATGTCGGCGAGGGACAGGCCGCGTTCTGGAGCGGGGCGATCGTGAATGCGCCGGGCAACACCGTCATCGCGACGCTGGAACAGACGCCGGAACTGATTGCGCTGGTGCCGACCTTTGCCGGTGTGCTGGGGATTCTGGTCGCTTATCTCTGCTATGTCGCCAGCCCGACCATTCCGGCGTCGTTCGCGACCAGCCTGCGGCCGATCTATCTGTTCCTGCTGAACAAATGGTATTTCGACGAACTGTATGACCATTTGTTCGTGCGGCCGTACCGCGCGCTGGCCAACCTGTTGTGGAAGGGCGCGGACGAAGGGGTGATCGAGGGGATTCCGCAGGGCCTGGCCCGGATGACGGCCGGAACCGCTGCCCAGGCGGTGCGGACCCAGACCGGTTCGATCGCGATCTATGCCTTCACGATGCTGATCGGCCTGGTGGTGCTCGTCTCCACCCTGCTGGTCTTCCATTGATCTCCGGGAACGGGTTTGAACCGATGAACTGGACACTTGCTCTGCCGGAAATCGTCCTGGCGCTGTGTGGCCTCGCGATCCTCGTCTTCGGGGTGGTGCAGAAGAGGGGGCAGCCCTTTCTTTCCTGTTCCATGCTGACGATCGGCGCCTTCGCCCTGACCGCGTTCCTGGTCGTGATGTCGCCGGACGGGGTCGGCTACAACCACATCTTCGTCAATGACAGCTTTGCCCGTTTCATGAAGATCCTCAGCCTGGCCGGCGGGGCGGCGGCCATGATGCTGACGGTCGGCTATGCGCGGGCGCTGAAGGTGGAACGATTCGAGTTCCCGGTCCTGCTGCTGTTTTCGACTCTCGGCACGATGATGATGGCGTCGTCGGGTAATCTGATGACGCTGTTCATCGGGCTGGAACTGTCGTCGCTGGCCATCTACATCCTCTGCGCTTTTGCGCGGGACGATGTGCGGGGCGCCGAGGCCGGGCTGAAATATTTCGTGCTCGGTTCGCTGGCCTCGGGGCTGCTGCTCTATGGTTCGGCACTGGTCTATGGCTTTGCCGGTACCATGGAATATGGCGCCATCCAGACCGCGCTCAGCGCGACGTCCGCCGTGCCGCTGGGGCTGATGATCGGTATCGTGTTCATGCTGGCGGGGCTGACCTTCAAGCTGTCGGCGGTGCCGTTCCATATGTGGACGCCTGATGTCTATCAGGGCGCGCCGACCCCGGTGACGGCCTTCATGGCCGGTGCGCCGAAGATCGCGGCCTTCGCGCTGCTGCTGCGGGTGATGGCCGGGCCGTTCGGTCACGTTGCGCCGCAATGGCAGATGCTTGTCGAAGCCATTGCGATCGTCTCCATGCTGTTCGGGTCGCTGGCCGCCATTCCGCAGACCGATATCAAGCGGCTGATGGCCTATTCCTCGATCGGCCATATGGGCTACGCGCTGATGGGCCTGTCGGCCGGTACCGAAGAGGGCATGCGCGGGACGCTGGTTTATCTGACGACCTATCTGCTGATGAATGTCGGTGCGTTCGCCGTGATTATCGCCATGCGTCGCAAGGGGCGGGCGGTGACGGGGATTGCCGATCTGGCCGGGTTGGGCCGCACCGATCCGGGACTGGCCACCGCGATGGCGATCTTCATGTTCAGCATGGCGGGCGCGCCGCCGCTGGCCGGTTTCTTCGGCAAGTTGATGGTGTTTTATGCCGCGATCAATGCTCACCTGTTCGGGCTGGCGGCGGTCGGTGTCGTCAGCAGCGTGATCGGTGCCTATTATTATGTGCGTATCATCAAGGTGATGTTCTTCGATGAGGCGGCGGCGCCGCTTGACCGGCGGCCCCTGTCGCTGTCCTTCGTCTCCGTCGGGATGGGGGTTGCAACCGTAGGATTCCTGGTGGTGCTAGGGCCGGTTTCGACGGCGGCCCAGGCCGCGGCTCAGGCTCTGTTCAGGTGATGGCGCGGCCGGTGCCGGGGGCGACAGCCTGGCGCCTCGAGATTCATGACGAACTGGGGTCTACGTCCGATCGCTGCGTCGTGCAGGCCGGTCTCGGGGCCGAGGCTGGTCTGGCGATCATGGCCCGGCGCCAGACCAGTGGGCGGGGAAGCCGGGGCCGCGACTGGCAGGACCCAGGCGGGAATCTGGCCTTCTCGGTTCTGCTGCGCCCCGTCGAGGCGGAAGGTGCGGTTGGGCTCTGGCCGTTCGTGGCCGGGCTGGCCTTTCATGGGGCGATCCTGCCCTGGGTTCACGATCCCGCGCAATTGCGGCTGAAATGGCCCAACGATCTGCTGCTGGGCGGATGCAAGACCGCCGGCATCCTGATCGAGAGCGGGAGCGATGCCACGGGGCGGTGGCTGGTCATCGGGTTCGGGGCCAATCTGCGGGCCGCGCCTTCGATTGCCGGGCGGACTCTTGCCTGCGTTGCCGATTATGGAACCGTGCCGGCCCCTGAGACCGTAGCCCGCGCGATCTGTGTTGAACTGGATCGCTGGCAGGCGGTGTGGGGCTCTGACGGGTTCGGTTCTCTGCGCGCGGCATGGCTGGAGCGAGCCCACCCGCTTGGCACGAGACTTGTAGTGCGCGGCGAAAGCGGGCAGGTAGAAGGTTCGTTTGTGGGTCTGGACGAGCAGGGGATGCTCCTGCTGGACTGTGCCGACGGGCCGAAACGGATTTCGACCGGCGAGATCCTGCTGTTGGACCGTGACGCTGCCGGGGTGTCCGGGCGGGCGGGAACCTGACGGCCGGTCAGGGTTTTAGGGTCGTATGGGGCCGATGATCGTCGAGCGGGAACGGGTGTTCCAGGCTCCGATCGGAAGGGCCATGCGGCCGGATACGGTGGGATTGCCCCGAAGGGGGCGTTGGAGTCTGGTGGACAGAATCGCTGTCCACAAAGGGAGAGATGCCGGCAGGCCCCTCGCGGGCCGCGCGGGCCATCCCGATATGCATATTCTCATGAAGGGGCTGTTTTCCCGTCATGATTCGTGTTGGTACAAAAGGATAGGTTATGAACGACACCAATGATGGTCTGGCCTTTCTGCCTCTGGGCGGAACGGGCGAGATCGGCATGAATCTGAATCTCTACCGGCTGGGGTCCACCTGGCTTGCCATCGATTGCGGTATCGGCTTTTCCGGCAACGACACGCCCGAGGCCGAGATCCTGATGCCGGACCCGGTCTTTATCGTCGATCGCAAGGCGGATCTGGCGGGCCTGGTCATTACCCACGCGCATGAAGACCATCTGGGGGCGGTTGCCCATCTGTGGCCGCGTCTGGGCTGCCCGGTCTATGCCACGCCCTTTGCCGCCTCGGTGCTGCGCCGCAAGCTGGGCGAGGCGCATCTGACCCAGCAGGTGAAGATCCACGTCATCGCTCCCGGTGGCGGGTTCAATGTCGGGCCGTTCGACCTGCGCTTTATCCCGGTGACGCATTCGGTGCCTGAGGCCCAGGCAGTGGTGCTGCGCACGCCGCATGGCATCGTGGTGCATACCGGCGACTGGAAGTTCGACCCTCAGCCGATGGTGGGGCCGCCCACCGACGTGGCGGCGTTCGAGGCTCTGGGCGACGAGGGCGTCCTGGCCATGGTCTGCGACAGCACCAATGTGATGACGCAGGGACCGTCAGCGTCGGAATCCGACGTGCGGCGGAGCATGACCGATCTGATCGCCTCGCTGAGCGGGCGCATCGCCGTGACCTGTTTCGCCAGCAACGTGGCCCGTATCGAGACCATCGCCAAGGCGGCGCAGGCGGCCGGGCGGTCGGTGGTGATCGTTGGCCGTTCGCTGCGCAATCTGGATGTGTCGGCGCGGGAATGCGGCTATCTGGCCGATGTGCCGCCCTTCCTCTCCGAGCAGGAAGCCAATTCGCTGCCGGACGATGAAGTGGTGATGATCATCACCGGTAGTCAGGGCGAGCCGCGTTCGGCCCTCTCGCGCATCGCCAGCGACAGCCACCCCAACATCTCGCTGGGGCAGGGGGATACGGTCATCTACAGCAGCCGTATGATCCCTGGGAACGAGCAGGCAGTGATGCAGGTCCAGGACAATCTGACCCGTCGCGGGGTACGGGTGCTGACCGACCGCGACCATCTGGTGCATGTGTCCGGTCATGCAACGGGCGGCGATGTGCGGCGGTTGTTCGATCTGGTGCGGCCGCGCTTTGCAGTGCCGGTGCATGGCGAGTGGCGCCATCTGACGGCCAATGCCGCGATCGCGCGCGAGAAGGGGGTGCTGCCGATCCTGCTGGAGGATGGCGACATCCTGAACCTCGCGCCGGGTACGGTCGAGGTCGTAGACACCGCGCCGACCGGCCGGCTCGTGCTGGATGGCGGCCGACTGCTGCCGATGAATGGCGGGGTGCTGGCGGCGCGTCGGCGCATGCTGTTCAACGGCATCGTGATGGGCAGCTTCGCGGTGGATGATGAAGGCTATCTGATCGGCGACCCGAAGGTGAGCGCGCCCGGACTGCTGGACCCCGAGGACACGGAGACCGCCCGCCTGACGGAAGAGTTCGGCAACGCGCTGGACGAGATCCCCGACGAGTTGCGCCGGGACGACAATACCTTCCGCGAGGCGGCGAAGACGGCGTTGCGCCGGGCGCTCGGGCGGAAATTGCAGAAGCGGCCGCTGGTCGACGTCCATCTCCTGCGGGTCTGATGCCGTGCCTCTGAAATTCGCCTGCGAATTTCAGAGATCGGACGGCCGTCGCATTGTCGGTTGATCGGGTATGGCCAGGGATCTGAACGCGCAGAGGTTTCAGGTCCGGGTCATCGCGTCCTTCATGAGGGTTGCGGCAGAAAGGGGCGCGTCGCCCTTCCTGCCGGCCCTGGACGTTTTTTCCCTAAACCCGGCGCTTCCTCCGGATTGGGTGGCCGCACTTTATGTGTCCTGACCTGGCCTGTCATCAGCCTCACGCGCTTGTTGAACGGGTCCGGACGGCGTTGGCCCTTCACAGTTGGGTGTTCGTGCGGGCCGCGTTAGCGGACATGGCGGCGGCGCGGATTCTGGCGTATTCCTCTTGTCCTGAATAATGATCCACCCGGCGCTCCGCCGGTTTTTCGAGGTTGATAACGGTATGCGTCTGTCGCGTGGCTTTCTGCCCACTCTCAAGGAGAATCCTGCCGAGGCGCAGGTCATTTCCCACCGGCTGATGTTGCGGGCCGGGCTGATCCGCCAGACGGCGGCGGGGATCTATGCCTGGTTGCCGGCGGGATGGCGCGTGCTGCAAAATATCGCGCGCATCGTGCGCGAGGAGCAGGATGCGATCGGGGCGCAGGAACTGCTGATGCCCACGGTCCAGTCGGCCGAGTTGTGGAAGCGGTCGGGCCGCTATGATGCTTATGGCCCGGAAATGCTGCGTATCCAGGACCGGCATGAGCGCGAATTGCTGTATGGACCGACCAACGAGGAGATGATTACCGACCTCTTCGGGCAGGTGATCAAATCCTATCGTGAATTGCCGCAGGCGCTGTACCATATCCAGTGGAAGTTCCGCGACGAAGTGCGGCCGCGCTTCGGCGTGATGCGTGGGCGCGAATTCCTGATGAAGGATGCCTATAGTTTCGACGTCGATTACGCCTCGGCGGTCGATTCCTATCGACGGATGATGCTGGCCTACCTGCGCACGTTCCAGCGGCTGGGCGTGAAGGCGATTCCGATGGTGGCCGATACCGGGCCGATCGGCGGCGAACTGAGCCATGAATTCCTGATCCTGGCGCCGACGGGTGAAAGCGGCGTGTTTTTTGACAGCGCGTTCGAGGCGCAGGACTGGCTGTCGGAACCGGTGGATATCAATGATCGGGACGCGCTGGATGCCTTCTTTACCCGCATGACCTCGTTTTATGCCGCGACGGACGAGAAGCATGACGAGGCGGCCTGGGCGGACGTGCCGGTTGAGCGCCGGCGCGAGGGCCGGGGCATCGAGGTCGGCCATATCTTCCATTTCGGCCGCAAATATACCGAATCGATGGGAATCACCGTCAGCGGGCCGGATGGCGCGCCGCTCTATCCGGAAATGGGTTCGTACGGGATCGGTGTCTCGCGTCTGGTCGCCGCGATCATCGAGGCCAGCCATGACGAGAACGGCATTATCTGGCCCGACAATGTGGCCCCGTTCCGTGCCGCGATCCTGAACCTGAAATCGGGCGACCCGGCATGCGACGCCATCTGTGAGACGATCTATGCCGCCGCGCCGGGAGCATTCCTGTATGACGACCGGAGCGAGCGGGCGGGTGTGAAGTTTGCCGATGCCGATCTGATGGGGCATCCGTGGCAGATCATCGTCGGCCCGCGTGGGGCGAAGGACGGGGTGGTGGAACTGAAGCGCCGTGCGGATGGCACGCGCCTGGAACTGCCGGTGGACGAGGCTCTGGCGCGTATTCTCGGGGGCTGATCCATGTTCGGTCCGTTCGAACGGGCGGTTGCCGGCCGGTATCTGCGCGCCCGCAAGGGGGAGCGGTTCGTATCGGTCATCGCCATCTTCTCGCTGGTCGGTATCGCATTGGGCGTGGCAACGCTGATCATCGTCATGTCGGTCATGAACGGGTTCAAGGCCGACCTGATGGGGCGAATCCTGGGCCTGAATGGTGATCTGAGCCTGTTCGGCGTGGCCCGGACCATCGGGGATTATGACGATTTGGCCGCCACGGTGCGGCAAGTGCCGGGCGTGGTGACGGTGACGCCGCTGATCGAGGGGCAGGCCCTGCTCAATTCCGGCTCGTACAACGCGGGCGGGATGGTGCGGGGCATGAGCATGCAGGGGCTGCGAGACCTGCATGAGGTCAGCGATTCCCTGGTCGCCGGGTCGCTGGACAAGTTTGTCGGCAATGATGCGATCATTATCGGCGTGACGTTGGCGGAACGGGCGGGGCTCTCGGTGGGGTCGAAGATCACGCTGATCTCGCCGAACGGGGCGGCGACCCCGTTCGGCACCATGCCGCGCATTCGCGCCTATCATGTAGTTGGCATCTTTGATGCCGGCATGAACGATTATAATTTGGGTTATGTGTTTCTGCCGTTGGCGGCGGCGCAGATCTATTTCGAGATGCCGGCGCAGGTAACGCAGATCCAGGTGATGACGCGGGACCCGACGAATGTGCGCCCCGTGCGTCAGGCGATCGAGCAGGCGATCGTCGGCGATCCGAGAGTGCGGGTGCTGGACTGGACGCAGAGCAACAATGCGTTCTTCGGCGCAGTACAGGTGGAGCAGAACGTGCTCTTCCTGATCCTGACATTGATCGTGCTGGTTGCGGCGTTTAACGTGATTTCGTCGTTGATCATGATGGTGAAGGACAAGACGGGCGATATCGCGGTGTTGCGGACCATCGGGGCCACGCGGGGTGCGATCATGCGCATCTTTCTGATGTGCGGGGCATCGGTTGGTGTGACGGGGACGGCGATCGGCACCGCGATAGGGATCGTGTTCTGCCTGAATATCGAGCGGATTCGCCAGTTCCTGCAATCGCTGACCGGTACCAATCTGTTTAATCCGGAAATCTATTATCTGGAGCGCCTGCCGGCAAAGCTGGTGTGGCCGCAGGTGTTCGAGGTGATCGGTATGGCCCTGGTGCTGTCGCTGCTCGCGACGCTTTATCCATCCTGGCGCGCGGCGCGGACGGATCCGGTGGAGGCCCTGCGCCATGAATGATGAAGCCGCGACCCCGCTGGTGCTGCGCGATGTCTGCCGTACCTTTCGCAGCGGTGACGAGCGGCTGGATGTGCTGCGGGGGGTGAACCTGACCTTGCGGGCGGGTGAAATCGTGGCGCTGGTTGCCCCCTCGGGGACGGGCAAATCGACCCTGCTGCATCTGGCGGGTCTGTTGGAATCGCCGGATGCGGGAGCGGTGATTGTTGGCGGGCAGGATGCCGGACGGCTGGGCGACCTGGAACGGACGGCGATTCGTCGGCGCATGATCGGCTTTGTCTATCAGGCGCATCATCTGCTGCCGGAATTTACGGCGCTTGAGAATGTGGTGCTGCCGCAATTGATCGCGGGTGTCCGCCGTGCCGATGCACGGGTGCGGGGGGAGGCGCTGCTGGGCTCGTTCGGGCTGGCGCATCGGTTGGAGCATCTGCCGGGGCGGCTGTCGGGTGGCGAGAAGCAGCGTGTGGCGATCGCCCGTGCCCTGGCCAACCGGCCGGGCCTTCTGCTGGCCGACGAACCGACGGGAAACCTGGATGTGAATACGTCCGGCGCCGTGTTCGATGAATTGCTGCATATCGTGCGGGGACATGGGGTGGCGGCGCTGATTGCGACCCATAACGAGGAACTGGCGGCGCGGATGGACCGGGTGGTGACGCTGCGGGATGGGCAATTGATGGATCTGAGTTTGAGTCGGTAGAGGGCGAGGGAAGACCTTCTTTTTCTGAAGAAAAAGAAGCAAAAAGACTTTTCGCGGTTTTGGACCTTTGTAAGGTGAAAGTATAAAGCTCCTGAACGGGTCAGGCGTTTTTTGGGTCTTTTTTCAAAAAAGAACGAAGGCCATGTGATACAGTTGCGGCATGTCCTACGCCGATTTCGTCCATCTTCGTGTTCATTCCGCCTATTCGCTCAGCCAGGGGGCGATCAGGGTGGCGGATATCGCCGGGATGGCGAAGGATATGCGGATGCCGGCGGTGGCGATCACCGATACGGGCAATCTGTTCGGCGCCCTTGAATTTTCGCAATATTGCTCGGGCAAGGGCGTGCAGCCGATCATTGGCTGCCAAATTGCTCTGCCGCCGCGTGGAGACAAGCCGGGCCTGCCTGTGGAGCCTGTGGTACTGCTGGCGCAGGACGATATCGGGCTGATGAACCTGCAATATCTGTCCTCGCAGGGGTTCCTGCAGGGTGATACCGCGGAACCGACCGTGTCGCTGGAGACGCTGTGCGCACGCGCCGAAGGGCTGATCCTGCTGACCGGTGGGACGCGGGGGCCGCTGTTCCGTCTGCTGGCCGATGGGCAGCAGGACGAGGCTGCCCGGCTGCTGGAGACTTTGCACGAGGCGTTTGGCGACCGGCTGGCGGTGGAGTTGCACCGCCATGGGTTGCCGGTCGAACAGGCGGTGGAACCGGGCATGATCGCGCTGGCCGACCGGCTGGGGCTGCCTCTGGTGGCGACCAATGAATGTTTCTTCCCCAATCCGGGAATGTATGAGGCGCATGATGCGCTGCTGTGTATCGCGCAGGGCCGGACGATCGCCGAGCGTGACCGCTGGCGCGTGACGCCGGAGCACTGGTTCAAGCCGCCCGAGATGATGCGCGAACTGTTCGCCGACCTGCCGGAGGCCTGCGACAATACGCTGGCCATTGCCCGGCGTTGCGCGGTGCGGGTGGAGACGCGCAAGCCGCTGCTGCCGGTGTGCCCCAAGGTGCAGCCGGGGGCGACCGAGGAAGAGACGCTGCGGTCGATGGCGGCCGAGGGGCTGGAAAACCGCCTGGCGCGCATGACGATGGACGACGCGACGCGGCAGGTCTATCGCGACCGACTGACCTTCGAACTCGATATCATCGCGAAGATGGGGTTCCCCGGCTATTTCATGATCGTGGCGGACTTCATCCAGTGGGCGAAGGCGCATGACATTCCGGTGGGGCCGGGGCGCGGATCTGGCGCGGGATCGCTGGCCGCCTGGGCGCTGACGATTACCGATATCGACCCGATTCCCTTCAATCTGCTGTTCGAGCGGTTTCTGAACCCCGAACGCGTGTCGATGCCGGATTTCGATATCGATTTCTGTCAGGACCGGCGTGACGAGGTGATCCGTTACGTGCGGGGGGAATATGGTTCCGACCGGGTGGCGCAGATCATCACCTTCGGAAAATTGCAGGCTCGGGCGGCGGTGCGCGATGTCGGGCGCGTGCTGGGCCTGCCGTTCGGCATGGTCAACAAGGTCGCGGAACTGATCCCGAACAATCCGGCCAAGCCCGTCACCCTGAAGCAGGCGATCGAGGGCGAGCCTCGGTTGCAGGAGATGCGCGACGACGACGAGGCGATTCGCCGCCTGCTGGAGATCGGCCAGCAGCTTGAGGGCCTGTATCGTCATGCCAGCACCCATGCCGCTGGCGTGGTGATTGGCGACCGGCAGCTTGTCGAACTGGTGCCGCTCTATCGAGATCCGAAGAGCGACATGCTGGTGACGCAGTACAACATGAAGTTCGTCGAGCAGGCGGGGCTGGTGAAGTTCGACTTCCTGGGCCTGACGACGCTGACGATTCTCCAGCGCGCGGTGCAGTTCCTCAAGGGGCTGGGGGAGACGGTGGAACTGTCGGCCCTGCCGCTGGACGATGCGCTGACCTACGAGATGCTGGCGCGCGGCGATACCGGCGGCGTGTTCCAGTTCGAAGGTGCTGGCATGCGCGACGTCCTGAAGCAGATGCGGCCGACGCGGCTGGAGGATCTGATCGCGGCGGTGGCGCTGTATCGGCCGGGGCCGATGGCCAATATCCCCGATTACTGCCGGCGCAAGCATGGCGAAGCGTGGGAGCCGCCGCACGAGGAGATCCGCTCTATCCTGGAAGAGACCTACGGCATCATGGTCTACCAGGAGCAGGTGATGCAGATTGCCCAGAAAATGGCGGGCTACAGCCTGGGCGGCGCCGACCTGCTGCGTCGCGCGATGGGCAAGAAGATTCGCGCGGAAATGGACACGCAGCGCGAGATCTTCACCGAAGGCGCGGTGGGACGAGGGATCGACCGCGAGAAGGCGGTCGAGGTCTTTGATCTGATGGCCAAGTTCGCGGATTATGGGTTCAACAAATCCCATGCCGCAGCCTACGCCCTGGTGTCGTACCAGACGGCGTGGATGAAGGCGAACCATCCGGTGCCTTTTCTGGCGGCATGTATGTCGCTGGCGCGGGAAAAGACCGACAAGCTGGCGGCGCTGCGGCAGGAAGCCGAGCGGTTGGGCATCCCGGTGCTGCCGCCCGACATCAACGCTTCAGGTCCGGATTTTACCGTCGAGCGGCTGGCCGATGGGCGGCTGGGTATTCGCTATGCCCTGGCGGCGGTGAAGAAGGTCGGTTTCTCGGCGATGGAGGCGCTGGTGGTGTCGCGCGGGGGACGCCCGTTCTCCGACCTGGCTGACATGGCGGCGCGGGTCGATCCGCGACAGTTGAACAAGATGCAGATCGAGAACCTGGCTAAAGCGGGAGCTTTCGATTCCATTACGCCCAACCGCCGTCTGGTTGCAGCGGCGGCGGAAACCGTGCTGCGGCGGGCAAACGCACAGGCGGAGGAAGCGGCCAGTGGGCAGATCGGGCTATTCGGTGGCGGTGGCGCGACGGCGGAGCCTGAGCCGCTAAGGCTGCCCGACGTGGTGGACTGGCCGGAATTCGAGCGGCTGGGGATGGAGGCCGAGGCGATCGGTTTTCATCTGACCGCGCATCCGCTGGATTCCTATGGGCCGCTGCTGCGCCGACTGGGCGCGGTGCGGGCGACGGGGCTGGAGGCCGCGGCCCAGGCTGGGCTGACCCGAGTGAAGATCGCGGGATGCGTGGTCGACCGCAAGGAGCGGCCGACGCGCACCGGCAGCAAGATGGCCTGGGTTCGGCTCTCCGATTCCAGCGGGGGATGCGAGGTCACGCTGTTTTCCGAGGTGCTGTCGCGCACACGCGAGATCCTGACCGCCGGCAGCGCGATCCTGGTGACGGCGGACCTGAGGCTGGATGGGGAGGCGTTGCGCATCACCGCCAGCGAGGTGGTCTCGCTGGAGCAGGCTGCGGCCGAGGCCGCCGCCGAATTGCGCATCTGGTTCGACTGCGAGGACGCGGTGCCGCCGATCCATGACATTCTGGCCGACAGCCGGGGGGGGCGGGGCAAGGTCGTGTTGCTGCCGTCGGTGGCCGAGACGCGGGATGTCGAGGTGACGTTGCGCGGCGCCTATCGCGTGACGCCGCGCATGGCCCAGGCGATCCGGGCCGTTGCGGGTGTCGCGCGCGTGGAGCAGGGCTGAAGCTGCGGTTTTCTGCGACGCTCCGCTTGCATTGCGGGGCAAAAATGGCCATAGGACGCCCGTCGGTGGAGACACCGGCAATTCGCACGCGAGGCAATTCCTCTGGTGTCCCTGAGCGGGACGGGGGTCTCGCGGAGGACCAACCAGAAGATCAAGGATTCAGCCATCATGGCTATGCCCGATTTCACCATGCGCCAACTGCTGGAAGCCGGCGTTCATTTCGGCCATCACACCCGTCGCTGGAACCCGCGCATGGCGCCGTTCCTGTTCGGTGTGCGCAACCAGGTCCATATCATCGACCTGCAGCAGACGGTGCCGATGCTGGACCGCGCCCTCAAGGCGATCCGTGACACCGTTGCCGGTGGCGGCCGCGTCCTGTTCGTCGGCACCAAGCGGGCCGCCGCCGACCAGATCGCCGAAGCCGCGAAGCGCTCCGGCCAGTATTACGTCAACCATCGCTGGCTGGGCGGCATGCTGACGAACTGGAAGACCATCACCGGTTCGATCAAGCGCCTGCGCCAGATCGACGACATGCTGAGCGGCGACACGCACGGCCTGACGAAGAAGGAAATCCTCGACATCACCCGCAACCGCGAGAAGCTCGAGCGCTCGCTGGGTGGCATCAAGGAAATGGGCGGCCTGCCGGACATCCTGTTCGTGATCGACACGAACAAGGAGAAGCTGGCGGTCGAGGAAGCCAACAAGCTCGGTATCCCGGTCGTGGCGATCCTGGACAGCAATTCCGACCCGCGCGGCGTGACCTTCCCGATTCCGGGCAACGACGACGCCATCCGTGCCATCGCCCTGTATTGCGAGCTGGTGTCGGGCGCGGTGCTGGACGGCATTTCGGCCGAGCTGGGCGCCTCGGGCGAGGATTTCGGCGCTGCCGAGGAACTGCCGATCGACACCGCCGCCGAAGTGGCGGCAGCGGAAGCCGAGACCGCTCCGGCGGTCTGATCCCGGCGGATCGCTGAAAGGACCCCGGCTCATCCGGGACGGGGTCTTGACGATATGAAAGCGCGGGCGTGTCCGGCCGGAAGGCAGGGCGCGCCCCTGCCTTGAGGAGAGACGGATATGGCGGAGATTACCGCAGCTCTGGTGAAGGAACTTCGCGAGAAGACCGGCGCCGGCATGATGGATTGCAAGAAGGCCCTGAACGAGGCCGCTGGCGAGATCGAAGCGGCCATCGACTGGCTGCGCAAGAAGGGTCTGGCCGCCGCAGCGAAGAAGTCGGGCCGTGTCACGGCGGAAGGCCTGGTTGGCGTGGCTTCGGCTCCGAACCGTGCCGCCATCGTCGAAGTGAACGCCGAGACCGATTTCGTTGCCCGCAACGAGAGCTTCCAGGGTTTCGTCGAGGCCGTGGCCAAGGCCGCGCTGGTCGCCGGCGAGGATCTGGAGAAGATCAAGGACGTCGTGCTCGAGAGCGGCCGCACGGTTGCCGACGAACTGACGCACCTGATCGCGACCATCGGCGAGAACATGTCGATCCGTCGCGCCCGCGTGCTGAGCGTGCCGTCGGGCGTCGTGGCCAGCTACATCCATTCGGCCGTGCGTCCGGGCCTGGGCAAGATCGGCGTTCTCGCCGCCATCGAAGCGCCGTCCGAGAGCGAGGCGCTGGAGACGCTGGGCCGCCAGATCGGCATGCATGTCGCCGCGACCCGCCCGGCCGCGCTGGATATCGACAGCGTCGATCCGGCTTCGCTGGAGCGTGAGCGCGCTGTGCTGGTCGAGCAGGCGCGTGCGTCGGGCAAGCCCGAGGCGATCATCGAGAAGATGGTCGATGGCCGTATCCGCAAGTTCTACGAGGAAGTCGTTCTTCTGGAGCAGGTGTGGGTGCATGACGGCGAGAGCCGCGTGCGCGCGGTCGTCGAGAAGGCCGGTGCGAAGCTGAACGGCTTCGAGCGCTTCCAGCTCGGTGAAGGCATCGAGAAGGAAGAGAACGACTTCGCGGCTGAAGTCGCGAAGGCCGCTGGCGGCTGATCGACGCCCGGTAACGGCATGAACGGGGCGGGGCCTTCCTGATGGAATGGGAGGCACCCGCCCTTGTGCTGTCTGCGGCCCCGTACGGGGAGAGCAGCGCCATCGTTCATCTGCTGACCGAGGAACATGGATTGTTCCACGGTCTGTCGCGCGGTGGGGCCGCGCGCGCCGGGCGGGCCTTGTGGCAGCCCGGTAATCTGGTCCGGGCCGTTTGGCGTGGACGTCTGCCCGAGCAATTGGGCAATCTCTCCGGCGAACTGGTGCATGGGTCGGCGGCGCGGGTGATGTCCGCTCCGCTGGCTCTGGCCATGCTGGCCTCGGTCTGTGCGGTGGCGGATAGCAGCCTGCCGGAACGGGAGCCCCATCCCCGCATCTTCCATCTTCTGACCCGTTTCTTTGCCCTGATCAGCCTCGACCCCGATATGGCGGCGTGGAACGGCATGGCGGCCCTGTTGCGGTGGGAGGCCTGTCTGCTGAGTGATCTGGGTTATGGCCTTGATCTGTCGGCCTGTGCGGTCACGGGGGCGACGGAGGGGCTGGCCTGGGTATCGCCCCGGACTGGACGGGCAGTCAGCGACGCGGGGGCCGGGACGTGGCGACCGCGCCTGCTGCGTCTGCCGCCTCTTTTTATGGATGAGACCGACCCCGGCACCAGCATCGACTGGCAGGATGGGTTGCGGCTGACGGGGTATTTCCTGGCGCGCGACGCCTTCGGCCAGCATCATCGGCCGCTGCCGGCGGCGCGTCTGCGGTTGGTGGATATGATCGGGGCGCTGGCGGCTACGGCCTGATCGTTCGTTCGCCATTCATCCGCGTGATGGACAAATCCTGTCTTTTCTCTATCTGTTCCCCCCGGACAGGAGGAGCGCGCATGTCAGTGGAAACCAGTGGCCATAT
Source organism: Gluconacetobacter sp. (assembly GCF_047721585.1). Taxonomy (NCBI): domain Bacteria; kingdom Pseudomonadati; phylum Pseudomonadota; class Alphaproteobacteria; order Acetobacterales; family Acetobacteraceae; genus Gluconacetobacter; species Gluconacetobacter sp. The sequence continues at coordinate 22,286 of NZ_JBDNXE010000015.1, read as the reverse complement.
CGAGGAGACCCCCCTCGCGGAGGCGTTGAGCGAGCGCTATCTGGCCTATGCGATGTCCACCATCATGTCGCGGTCGCTGCCCGACGTGCGCGACGGGCTGAAGCCGGTGCATCGGCGGATGATCTACGCGATGCGGCAGTTGCGGCTGGACCCGAGTTCCGGGTTCAAGAAATGCGCCCGCGTCGTCGGCGACGTGATCGGTAAATACCATCCGCATGGCGATGCCTCGGTCTATGAGGCGCTGGTGCGGCTGGCGCAGGATTTTGCCGTGCGGTACCCGCTGGTCGAAGGGCAGGGGAATTTCGGCTCGATCGACGGCGATAACGCGGCGGCCATGCGGTACACCGAAGCCCGGATGACCGAGGTCGCGCGTGCGCTGTTGCAGGGAATCGACGAGGATTCGGTCGATTTTCGCCCGACCTACGATGGTGAGGAAGAAGAGCCCGTCGTCATGCCGGCGGCCTTTCCGAACCTGCTGGCCAATGGGGCCGCGGGAATCGCGGTGGGCATGGCCACCAATATTCCGCCCCATAATGTTGGCGAGATCTGCGACGCGGCGATGCTGCTGGTCCGCAAGCCCGATTCCAGCGTGGCGGACCTAATGGCGCTGATGCCTGGACCGGATTTTCCGACCGGCGGCGTCATTGTGGAAGATCGCGAGACGCTGTTGCAGGCCTATGAGACCGGGCGCGGCAGCATTCGCATCCGTGCCCGCTGGGCGGTGGAGCCGGGGCGCTTCGGCACCTGGCAGATCGTGGTGACGGAAATTCCGTACCAGGTACAGAAATCGCGCCTGATCGAGTTGATCGCCGATCTGATGGAGCAGAAGAAGCTGCCGCTTCTGGGCGATATCCGCGACGAGAGCACCACCGACATTCGGCTGGTGCTGGAGCCGAAATCGCGCGGCGTCGAGCCTGAAGTGCTGATGGAGACGCTGTTCCGCGCCACGCCGCTGGAAAGCCGCTTCGGCCTGAACATGAATGTGCTGGGGGCCGACCGGGTGCCCGGCGTGCGCGATCTGCGCGCGGTGTTGCAGGCGTGGCTGGACCACCGGCATGAGGTGCTGCAACGGCGCAGTCGCCATCGGTTGCAGGCGGTGGATCGCCGGCTGGAGATTCTGGACGGTTTCCTGGCTGTCTACCTCAATCTTGACGAGGTGATTCGCATCATCCGCGAAGAGGATGATGCGAAGGCCGGGCTGATGGCCACGTTCTCGCTGACCGAGTTGCAGGCGGATTCGGTTTTGAACATGCGGCTGCGCAGCCTGCGCCGGCTGGAAGAGATCGAGATCCGCAAGGAGCATGCCGAGCTGAGTGCCGAGCGCGCGGGCCTGAATGACCTGCTGGAGAGCGAGGCCCTGCGCTGGAAGACGATCACCGGGGAAATCAAGGAGATCCGTAAGGCGTTCGGCGGTGGCAAGCTGGGTGCGCGGCGCACTGAACTGGCGGACCCGCCGCGTGCCATCGACGTGTCGGTGGTGGAGGCCGTGGAGCGCGAGCCGCTGACCCTGATCATGTCGGCGAACGGGTGGGTCAAGACCGTCAAGGGCCATGCGGTCGATCCGGCGGCGCAGAAATTCAAGGAGGGGGACAGGTTCCGCCTCGCGGTGGAATGCCAGTCCACCGACCGGTTGTGCTTCTTCGCGACCGATGGGCGGGCCTTTACGCTGCGGGCCGCCGACCTGCCGCGTGGGCGGGGCGATGGCCAGCCGATCCGCCTGCTGGCCGATCTGTCGAACGACGAGGATGTGGTGGCGGTGTTCCCTGTACGCGAGGGCGGACGGCACCTTCTGGCCTCCAGTTCCGGACGTGGCCTTGTGGTGCGCGATGAGGACATGGTGGCGGAAAAGCGTACCGGGCGGCAGGTGCTGAACCTGAAGGACGATGAGAGCGCGCGCATCTGCCTGCCGGTTGAGGGCGACCATGTGGTGGTGCTGGGCCAGAATCACCGCATGTTGGTCTTTCCGGTGGCGCAGTTGCCGGAAATGGCGCGGGGACTCGGCGTCGCCTTGCAGAAATACAAGGACGGTGGGTTGCTGGATGCCTGCATCCTCTCATCGACGGCCGGCGTGGCCTGGCCCGATCCGGCGCGCGTGCGTGGCTTCGCCGATTTCCGCGATTATCTGGGCAAGCGGGCGGATGTCGGCCGCGCGGCACCCGCATGGGCGACCCGGAAGCCCAAGCCGAAGGCGTGAGGCCGGGCGGGAAGCCGGCGCGCCCCGCTATTCCGGCAGGCTGACCGGGAAGCGGGGCGCGTTGCTGCCTTGGGCCGGTAGGTTGGCGAGGTCGAGCGCCGTCCAACTGCCGTGATGGAGGATTTCCGCCGGGCGGAAGCGGGATTTATAGGCCATCTTGGCGCTGTCGCGAATCCAGTAGCCCAGATACAGGTAGGGCAGGCCGAGGCGGCCGGCATGCGCGACCAGGTGCATGATGGCGTAGGACCCTAGCGAGTGGTCTTCCATGCCGGGGTCGAAGAAGCTGTAGACCGCCGACAGCCCGTCATCCATCCGGTCGATCAGGCTGACGCAGACGAGCTGGTCTTCCTGGGTGCGGAACTCGACCATGGCCGTATCGACCGGCGTATCCTCGATCATCGCGCGGTAATCGTAGAAATTCATGCCCGCCATGTCGCCTTCCGCATGGCGGGCGAACTGGTAGCGCTGGAACAGGACGAACTGTTCGGTCGTGGCGTGGGCCGGGACTTCGAACCCTTCGATCGTCGCGTTGCGGCGCAGGGTGCGGCGTTGCGTCCGGTCTGGGCTGAAGGTCGCGACCGGCACCCGGATGGGGACGCAGGCATTGCATGACGGGCACACCGGGGCATAGGCGATGGTGTGGCTGCGGCGAAAGCCGGCGCGGGACAGGCGGTTGTGCAGCCGTTCGGCGTCCGGGCCGCCGATGTCGGTCACGACCTTGCGTTCCATGCGGCCGGATACATAGGGGCATGGCATGGGGGCGGTCGTGTAGAAAAGCTGCGGACGACGCGGCGATGTATAGGTCATACGCCTCCTCGACTGGCTCCAGCGCCCCATATGGGCCGACGGTGACAGCGGCCCCGTACAATGAACCTGCGCGTCGCGAGGCAGCGATCAGGACCGATGGTAACGGCAAAGCCGCCGCCTTGCATCACAAACCGCCATGGGAATGACGATTTGTGACATGCGCATGACGCGGCTTAGCCGTTGCGCAGGCGGCGCGCGGCCTCGACCGCGAAATAGGTCAGCACGCCGTTGGCACCCGCCCGGCGGAAGGCCAGCAGGCTTTCCAGCATCGTGCGCTCCGGGTCCAGCCAGCCATTTTCCATCGCGGCGGTCAGCATCGCGTATTCGCCCGACACCTGATACGCGAAAGTGGGGACGGCGAAGCGGTCGTGGACGCGGCGGATGATGTCCAGATAGGGCATGCCCGGCTTGACCATCACCATGTCCGCGCCTTCGGCCAGGTCCAGCGCGACTTCGCGCAGGGCCTCGTCGCTGTTGGCGGGGTCCATCTGATAGGTCTTCTTGTCGCCCTTCAGCAGGCCGCCCGAGCCGAGCGCATCGCGGAACGGGCCGTAGAAGGCGCTGGCATATTTGGCGGCGTAGGACATGATCCGCGTGCCGACCAGCCCCTGGGCGTCCAGGTCGCGCCGGATGGCGCCGATGCGGCCGTCCATCATGTCGGAGGGGGCGATGATGTCGATGCCCGCCGCCGCCTGGTTGACGGCCTGCCGCGACAGGATTTCGACGGATTCGTCGTTGACGACGTAGCCGTCGCGGACCAGCCCGTCATGCCCGTGGCTGGTGTAAGGGTCCAGCGCCACGTCGCCGATCAGGCCCATTTCGGGGAATTCGCGCTTCAGCAGGCGGGCGGCGCGGCACATCAGATTGTCCGGATTGAGGGCCTCGGTGCCCTTTTCGTCGCGCTGGCTGGTGGGGGTGATGGGGAACAGCGCGAGGGCCGGGATGTCCAGCCTGGCCGCCGGTTCGACATGGGCGGCCAGCCGATCCAGCGTGACGCGGCGCACGCCGGGCATCGAGGCCACGTCGGTTTCGCTGTCCGTGCCTTCCATGACGAAGATCGGCCAGATCAGATTGTCGACCGTCAGTGTCGTCTCGGCAACCAGGCGACGGGTGAACGGGTCCTGCCGGTTGCGGCGCGGACGGGTGGTGGGATACTGGCCGAGCGTCATGATGCGGTCTCCGGAAATGACCGACATATTATGGAACGCGTTCGCCAGCGTGGCCAGACGCGGCCACCGGGGGGCTGTGCCCCGGTGGCCGCGTGGCGGTCAGGCGTCTTTGGCCAGATGGCTGTTGCGGCGGCTGTAGCCGAAATAGATCACCATGCCGATGATCAGCCAGACGGCCAGCCGGACCCATGTGAGACCGTCCAGCGACAGCATGACCGCCGAGCAGCAGACGATGCCGAGGACGGGAATGATCGGCCCGCCGGGCACGCGGAAGCGGCGTTCCATGTCCGGGGCGCTGCGGCGCAGGAACATGACGCCGATACAGACGATGACGAAGGCCAGCAGGGTGCCGATCGAGGTCATGTGCGCGAGTTGGTCGATCGGCAGGAACGCCGCCAGCGCGCCGGTCAGGACCATGAACAGCAGGTTGGAATACCACGGCGTGCGCCAGGTTGGGTGGATGGAGGCGAACAGGCGCGGCAGCAGCCCGTCGCGCGACATGGCGTAGAAGACGCGGCTCTGGCCCAGCAGCAGCACCAGCAGCACCGAGGTGAAGCCGCAGATGATGCCGAACTTCACGGCCAGTTTCAGCCAGTTGAAGGGCGTCTGGTCGATCGCGGTGGCGACCGGGGCGGCATCGCCCAGCATGTCCTTGTAATTCACCAGACCGGTCAGCACGAGCGAGAACAGGACATAGGCGATGGTGCAGATCACCAGGCTGCCCAGGATGCCGATCGGCATGTCGCGGGCGGGATTGCGGGCTTCCTGCGCCGCCGTGGAAACGGCGTCGAAACCGACATAGGCGAAGAAGATGGTGCCGGCGGCGCGCATGATGCCGGAGAAGCCGAAATGGCCGAACGTGCCGGTGTTGTCCGGGATGAAGGGGACGTAGTTCGCCGTCTTGATATAGGGCAGGCCGAACGCGACGACGGCGATGATGATCGCCAGCTTCACCACCACGATGATGGCATTGACCCGCGCCGATTCGGACACGCCGCGGATCAGCAGCGCCGAGACGACGCAGATGATGAAGGCCGCCGGCATGTTCATCAGCCCCGTGACGTGGCTGCCGTCGGGCAGCGCGACCGTCTCGAAGGGCGAGGCCAGCAACCTGGGCGGGAGCGAGATCCCCCAACTGCCGAGCAGCGACGAGACGTAGCGCGACCAACTGACCGAGACGGCGGCGGCGCCGACGGCGTATTCCAGCACCAGATCCCAGCCGATGATCCAGGCGACGACCTCGCCCAGCGCCATGTAGGCATAGCTGTAGGCGCTGCCCGCGATCGGGATCATGCTGGCCAGTTCGCTGTAGCACAGGCCGGCGAAGCCGCAGGCGATGGCGGCGATGATGTAGGACAGCACCACGGCGGGGCCGGCGTTTTCCGACGCGGCGATACCGGTCAGCGAGAACAGGCCGGCGCCGATGGTGCAGCCGACGCCCAGCGCGATCAGGCTGGCTGGGCCGAGAACCCTGCGCAGACCCTCGCTGTCGGAAGGCATTTCGATTCGTTTGCGGCGGAGCAGGCTCGAGCTGGACTGAGTAACGGGCGGCTGCGCCATGCAGGGCGTCTCCTGAGAAGGGGGTGTGAGAGGGGAATGTGCCGGGTCGCTGGGCGGTCGGCGGGAGGATATCGGTTATTCGGCGTGTGGCCTCGCCGGGGTGGAGACGCTAGAATGCGCAAAATTGCAATGACGCGCGGGCGGGGGCCATGGGAACTTTTCCGGGGACCGGCTAAAGGCGTTGTACGAAAGTTTTGGAGAATATAACGATGCCGGACCAGTTGAGCCAGAGCGGGTTGCAGTCCTATTTCCGTGCCCCCCTTTCCGAGCGCGATCCGGCCGTGGCCGGGATGATCGCCGGTGAACTGGAGCGGCAGCGCGACGGGATCGAACTGATCGCCAGTGAGAACATGGTTTCGCAGGCCGTGCTGGACGCCCAGGGCAGCGTCCTGACCAACAAATATGCCGAGGGCTATCCGGGCCGGCGCTATTACGGCGGCTGCGTCGAGGTGGACAAGGTCGAGGCGCTGGCGATCGAGCGGGTGAAGACGCTGTTCGGGGCCGGGTTCGCCAATGTGCAGCCGCATTCCGGCGCCAATGCCAACCAGGCCGCCTTCATGGCGCTGGTCAGCCCCGGCGACACGATCCTGGGCATGAGCCTGGCCGCCGGCGGGCACCTGACGCACGGGGCCGCGCCGAACTATTCCGGCAAATGGTTCAATGCGGTGCAGTATGGCGTGCGCCGCGAGGATGGCCTGCTGGATTACGAGGAGATGGAGCGCCTGGCCCGCGCCGAGCGGCCGAAGCTGATCGTGGCCGGTGGCTCGGCCTATCCGCGCGTGATCGACTTCGCGCGCTTCCGTGCCATCGCCGATGAGGTCGGGGCCTATCTGATGGTCGACATGGCTCATTTCGCCGGGCTGGTGGCGGCCGGGCTGTATCCCTCGCCGGTGCCGCACGCCCATGTCGTGACCAGCACCACGCACAAGACGCTGCGCGGGCCGCGTGGCGGGCTGATCCTGACCAATGACGCCGACCTGGCGAAGAAGATCAATTCGGCGGTGTTCCCCGGCCTTCAGGGCGGCCCGCTGATGCATGTGATCGCCGGCAAGGCGGTGGCGTTCGGCGAGGCGCTTCAGCCGGAATTCCGCACCTATCAGGAAGCGGTGGCGGCCAATGCCAACGCGCTGGCCGAGACGCTGCTGGCGCGGGGCTTCGACATCGTGACCGGCGGCACCGACAGCCATCTGCTGCTGGTGGACCTGCGCCCCAAGAAGGTGACCGGCCGGGCCGCCGAGCGCGCCCTGGAGCGGGCGGGCATCACGGCGAATAAGAATGCCGTGCCGTTCGACCCGGAAAAGCCGGCGGTGACCTCGGGCATCCGTCTGGGCAGCCCGGCCGCCACGGCGCGCGGGTTCGGCGTGGCGGAGTTTCGGGCGATCGGCGAGATGATCGACGAGGTTCTGACCGCCGTGGCCGAGAAGGGCGACGAGGGATGCACCCAGACCGAGCAGGCGGTGCATGGGAAGGTGAAGGCGCTCTGCGCCCGTTTCCCGATCTATCGCTGAATTTTCCCCGGATTTTCTCCGGATTCTGAAACGGGAACGGGCGCCGGAGATGATCCGGCGCCCGTTTCTTTTTTTGGGCGTTTGCCGCCGCCTTTCGGTGCCCGGAGACCGTGCCGGGCACCCTGGGGCCTGTTTCCGCCGGTTCAGTTCAGCGGCACGGGCTTTTCGTCCAGCACCCGCGGGGGGGCGGATTTTTGCAGGCTGGCGACCGTCGCGGCATCGACGGGGGAGGCGTTGTTGCCCCAGGCGCCACGGATGAACGTCACCACGTCCGCGATCTGCTGCGCGCTGAGCATCTGGCTGTAGGACGGCATGACGAAGGCCGACGGTGCCTTGGTCATGCCCGGAAGGGCCGCGCCGCTCTGAACGACATGGACCAGGGAATCCGGCTGCTCGCTCATGACCACCGGGTTGCCGGCGAGCGGCGGGAAGGCCGGAGCGTAGCCGTGGCCGTCCGTGCGGTGGCAGGCGGCGCAATGATCGACATACACCTTGGCCCCGCGGGCCGAGGCATCGCCGTGTTGCAGGGCGGTCGCGGCCGCCGGGTCATACCGCCATGCCGCCACGTTCGGGCTGTTGGGCTGGAGGGAGCGGAGATACTGCGCCATGGCGCGCAAATCCTCCGGGCTGAGATGCTGCGTGCCGTGATAGACGGCGTCGGTCATGCCGCCGAACGATTCGCCTTTCAGGTTCCGCCCGGCGGACAGGAATGCGACGATGTCATCCTCGGACCAGGAAGCCAGGCCGGTGCGCTGGTCCTGGCGCAGGCTGGTCGGCACGAAACCGTCGATCGGCGCGCCGCCCGACAGGAACGCCGTGCCCGAACTGGCGGACAGGGCCTTTTCCTGCAAGGCGATGCCGCGCGGAGAATGACAGGCGCCGCAATGGCCGGGGCCTTCCACCAGATAGGCGCCGCGTGCGATGGCGGGCGTGGGGAAAGTGCGGTTGACGTCTTTCTGTGCCGACGCGACGGAGGGGGCGAAGACCGCGCGCCAGAAAATCATCGGCCAGCGCATCGACATGGGCCAGGGGATGCCGTTGGCGGGAGCCGCCTGGGCGACCGGCTGCACGCCTTTCATGAAATAGACGTAGAGCGCGTGGATGTCGCTGTCGCTCATGCGGGCATAGGACGGGAACGGCATGGCCGGATAGAGGCTGGCGCCGTCCTTGCGGACGCCCTCACGCACCGCGCGGGCGAACTCGGCCTCGGAATAGGTGCCGATGCCATGAGCCGGGTCGGGCGAGATATTGGATGAGTAGATCGATCCAATAGGGAGCTTGAATTCCATGCCGCCCCCGTAGGGCTTGCCGCCCTTGATGGTGTGGCAGGCACTGCAATCCGAGGCTTCCGCGACGTAGCGCCCCTTGGCGACCAGATCCGCCGATGCGTCCGCGCGTGCCAGCGGCATGTGGCCAAGCACGAGAAGGGCGGCGGCGCCAAGTGCGGTCGTGAAGGAGAACGTGCAGTGTTTCATGCTTGCACCATGGGGCCGGGGTTTTTCAGATAGGTCGTGCGGATGTGATAGGCTGCCCAATAGGCAAGCGCGGCCACCATGCCGGTCGGGTTGTATCCCATGCCCTGCGGGAAGGCGCTGGCACCGATGACGAAGACGTTCGAAACGTCCCAGCTTTGCAGGTAGCGGTTGACGGCGCTGGTCTTCGGGTCGGCGCCCATGACCGCGCCGCCGCCCAGATGCGTCGTCTGGTAGCGGCGGGTATCGAACAACTCGTTGGCGTGCAGATGGCCCAGCGCGTACCGCGTCGCGCCCATCTCCTTTATGATCGGCTCGATCTTGCTGACCACATACTGGTTCATCCGGATGTCGTTGTCCTTCCAGGTGAAGGTCATCCGGAGCAGCGCCTGGCCGTAGGCATCCTTGTAGGTCGGATCGAGGTCCAGATAGACGTCGCGATAGGCCATGTTGCTGCCGTGGGCGTCGATCGTCAGGGAGTGGCGGTAGGTTTCGACCATCGCGTCCTTGTAGCCTTCGCCCCAGGTCGGGGCGTTGCCGGCGGGACCGCCGATGGCGGCGGCGATCGGCTTGACGCCGGCCTGGTTAACCCACACGGGCGAGCCGCCCACGAAGCCGAGCGGGCCGTGGTCGAAATTCATGCTGTTGAAATCGTCGATGGCGACACCCGCGCCGCCGGCGCCGACGAACAGGTTGGTGTACTGCTTGGAGGGCAGCCAGGCGCGGGAGGTCGTGATGGTCTGGTACACGAAGTTCCGCCCGATCGTGCCGGTGTTCTTGACCGGGTCATAGGGCTCGCCGATGCCGGAGAGCAGCATGAGATGGACGTTGTGGAACTGGAAGGCGCTGATGATGACGAGATCGGCCTTGAGCTGGACCTGCTGGTTGGTGTTCAGGTCGAGATAGGTGACGCCGGTCGCCTTCTTGCCGTCGCTGTCGAGATCGACCTTCAGGACGTGGGCCTTGGTGATCAGCGTGAATTTCGGGTCCTGGCGCAGGGCGGGCAGGATGTTCACGTTGGGCGACGCCTTGGAATACATGTAGCAGTCGTACCCGCTGCAATATCCGCAGAAATTGCACGGCCCCATCTGCACGCCGTAGGGGTTGGTATATTGGGCCGAGGCGTTGGCCGCCGGCAGGGAATAGGGGTGATAGCCGACATTGGCCGCCGCCTTCTTGAAAACCGTGGCGGAATAGACATCTTTCATCGCCGGCAGGGGGAAGGCGTCGGAGCGGTCGGGGGCGAAGGGGTTGCCGGTGCCGGCGACCTTGCCCTTGATGGTGTAGGGCTCGCCCGACGTACCGAAGACTTTCTCCGCCTTGTCGAAGAAGGGCTCCAGCTCTTCATACGTCACGTCGTAATCCTGAAGGTTCATGCCTTCGGGAATGAAATTCTTGCCGTATCGGGCGATGACGTTGGTGCGCAGGGCCAGGTCGTCGGGCGCGACGCGGAAATGGACCCCCGACCAGTGCAGCCCGGCCCCGCCGACGCCTTCGCCGGGGAGGAAGGCCGCGAGCCGGCGATAGGGCACCGCGTCCTGGTCCATCGTGTTGCGGATGGTGACGGTCGATTGCGAGAGATTCTGGAACAGGCGGTGACGGATGGCGCCGCGGAGTTCGTCGATGGAGGTGGGGTAATCGCCTTCCACGGCCGTGGCGCGATCTTCCCCGCGTTCCAGGACGGTGACCGAGAGGCCGGCTTCGGTCAGTTCCTTGGCAAGAATCGATCCTGCCCAGCCTGCGCCGATCACGATGGCGTCGGTCTTCTTCGTGGTCATGATATGAAAATCCTTAGGCTGTTTCGCCGGAAATCGAGACGGGTCCAAACGGGTAGGCGGCGCCTTCCTGGTTGACCCAGTCCATGAAATCCGCGCGGGCGCCGGGGAAGCCGAGCAGCGTCCAGCCGGCGAGACCCTTGTTGCCGCCGTAGAGAGGATCGGAAAAAACGCCTTCGAGCGTGTTCTGGCGCAACTGCTCGAAGAGGAGGTGTGCCGGAACGGCGCCCAGCGCCATCTCGCCGTGTTCGAACTCTTTCAGGACGGCCGTCTGCTCGGCGGTTTCGAGGTCGGCGAAGCTGCGGCCGTCATGGTGCGCGCGGACATAGGCGTCGGCGCCCGCGATGCCCTGGCGGTAGACTTCACGCGGGGGGAGGGAGAGCTGGTAGCCGAGATTGGCCGGCGCGCTGACGAAGGGGCCGGACATGTACCACAATTCGCCACGTCCATAGGCGGTGTCCATCTGGCGGTCGATGAACTCGGGGGCGCCGAGGCCGCGCGCGCCGGGACCGTGGGCGTCGGTCGGGTAGATCCGCTCGCACGCCGCGTTCAGGAAGCGCCATTCCTCCTTGTTGAAATAGCGCGGGGCATAGGGGCCTGCATTGCCGACGGCGAGCGCATCGGCCCAGACCTTGTGGTCGCTGTACAGCCAGAACGACGCGGACCCCAGGAGGCCGCCGATGAAGTGGCGCCGGGTCGGTGAGGGCATTTTCATTGTGGACTCCATCTCATAAAAAATACACACGGTGGGTTTTGGATGACGCTCAGCAGATGTCTCTGTGTATAGGGCGCCATGCTCGCGAAATTTTTATGCGTCTTTCGATATTGATTTCCTTTTTTTGGGTTTGTTTTTATTTTTATCTTTCTTGGGGATCGTTCTGACCATGATCAACACTTCCGATGTCTTTGAGGGAGGGGGAATGCCCCTTTGCGGATGACCGGAGCTATGGGATGATCGGCGGACGAAGAGGTGACTGTCTGAAATGCATCGCTTGAATGCTCATGGCCCGTCGCAATCAGAGGAGAGAGGCTGGTGAGCACAGGCGGCAGTCAGAAAAGGGTGAATTTGCAGTCGGTTGCCGAAGAAGCCGGGGTTTCGCGGGCGACCGCCTCGCTGGTGTTGCGGGAAAGCCCCCTTGTTTCGGCCGAAACGCGCAAGCGCGTGATCGCGGCCATGCACAAGCTTGGCTACATCTACAACCGGGGCGCCGCCAATCTCCGGCGGCAGAGGACCGGGACGATCGGCGTGGTGCTGTGCAATATCGGCAGCCCCTTCTACAGCAAGCTGCTGATCGGCATTGATGAAGTCTTCGTCGATGCCGGCATCGTGGCGCTTCTGGTCAACAGCGCCGAGAACATCGAACGGCAGATGCGCCAGATCTGGCGCCTGCGGGAACATGGCGTGGATGGGCTGATCATCTGTCCGGCGGTGGGAAGTGATGAAACGCTCCTTTCCGAAATCGAGAAAACGGGGCTGCCTTACGTGCAGGTGCTGCGCCATGTGTCCCCGACTGCCGGCGATTACGTGGGGCCGGATTATGCAGGGGGCACCGACCTCGCGGTTTCGCATCTGGTGCGGCATGGACGCAGGAAAATCGCCTTTCTGGGCGGAAACCCCGTGCACTCGGCGGCCTGCGAGCGGCTGGAAGGCTTCCAGCGCGCGCTCAGGCGTCATCGTCTGGAAAGCGACCTGATCGTACCGACGGACCTCGACAATCTGTCCGATTTCGGTTCGCTGGAAAGCCTTATGGCGTCCGCGTCCCCGCCGGATGCCGCGATCTGCTACAACGACATGGTTGCGCTGTCGCTCATGGGGCGGCTGCTCTCCGAGGGGGAATTGCCCGGTCGCGATTTCGCCGTGATCGGGGCCGATAACCTGCCGCAGGCCGCAACGTCCTTCCCCACCCTGACGACCATCGTGACGGACCCTGTCGGGGTGGGACGCAATGCCGCGCGGTTGCTGCTGGACCGGATTACGGAACCGCGCGCATCCAGCATGCGTGTTCTCGTATCGGGCCAGTTGATGGTCAGGGAAAGCTGCGGCGGCCCTCTGCCGTAAGAGCCTGTCCGCGCAGTCGGCCAGCCGGGCGGGCGTGTCTTTTTGAGCATGGGAACGGAGCGGCTCCGATGGGCGGCCGCCGCGACGCGCAGGATGTGCGCGTTGGATCGCCGGCAGGAGGACCTTGCCGACAGTCCGCGGGGCTGCGCGCCGTGTCCTGCCCGCCTGTACAGATCCGTGCGTTACGCGATCGTTGGACACGCGGGGGGACGATGCCGCCCGGTTGGGCGGCATTGTGCCGAAACGATCAGATACGGACGGAACCGTCATGCGCAAATATCCGCTTGGACCGATCTAAAAAAAGGAGACATAGGACTTAAAGCCCAGCACCGCGGAGTTCCGCAATCCCTTTTGGCCGTTGGGGTTCATATAGTACTGAAAGTCCGGGCTGAAGGTCACGCCGCGCATAACATGTATGGAATAATCGAGTTCCAGCACCTCAGCATTCGTCTGAATACCCGTGGCATGGTTGGGCATGCCGGTAAATTTGCCGGCGTTGACCATTGCGATGGTGGTGTCTCTCGTGCCCGGTGCGATGCTGACATAGGAAAACGCGGCGCCCAGGATATCCTGGGGGCGGCCGGGGAAGAGGCCCTGGCTCATGAACGCGCCATAGACTTCGAAATCACGGACTGAGGTGTAGGGAGAGTTGTAGATATAGCCGCCCATGAAGGTCAGGCCGCTGGTCTTGGGGCGGCCGGGATAGTTCATGATCTTCTGGTCGAACATAAAATATGTCTGCCACGAGGATTTCCGCATGAGTTGCTTGCCGCCGTGGACATAATAGGACTGTCCGGCGGTGTTGTAGTAATTGTCGGCGCGTTGGACATCGTCGAAAACGAAGCCGAGTTTATAATGGCCGGGAAGGTCGTGCTCGGCGCCGAATTTCGGTTCCCATTGGGTTTCGACGGGGATTTCGTATCCGACGATGTTGGCGCCGTTCCATTTGAAGCCCGTGCGGTGCTGAAAGTTCATGTAAATGCCGTTTTCCGCGAAATAAACGGCGGTCTGGACGTAAAGATCCTTGCGGGGGCGGCCCTTGAGGCGAAACGCCCAGGTCGCGGCCGGGTAACTGCCGTAATAGGTGCTGTCCGCCGCCGCCTTGGGACGCCCGCAGAACGAATTGTTCTGGAAATTGCAGAAGAGCGGGCTGGAGGCGAAATCCGACATCTGGGACATGCGGCCGCCGGCGATCAGGAGCCTGCCCTTATAGAGACTCTCCTCTCCGTACAGGGAGACAAGATGCACGACGACGTTGCCGCCGCCGCCATAGATTTCCGAACTATGGGCGAGCCAGTCGCCGAACATACGGTTGGCGGTCGTGCCGTAGCGACCGACGGTGGTCATGTGCGTCATGAACCCCTTCATGCCGGCCAGTTGTTCCCAGTCCACGGTCAGGTTGGCCGAGTATTGGCCCGCGTTGCTCGATCCCTGCCGATAGTTGCCGTAATGGGGGCCGCGCGTGGGGGCTTGCAGCGCGCCCGCATATTCGTTGGTGTTGTCGAAATGAAAGCCGATGCCGCGCCGTTCGAGCCACGGGATGACGCCGAAAAGGGTGGGGAACAGGGAAGGCGGCCCCCTGACGATGGGGGCCGGCTGTCCGCCCCGAGCGGCAAGGGGAGGGGATGGGTACGTCGTCAGGATACCCGGCGGAATGGATGCCTGTGGAGGGGCATTCTCCCGGACCGAGTTAAGTGGTGACGACGCATTCTGCTGCGGACCGAGATTCTCGTTCTGGCTCGGGACCTGCTTCGCAGATTTGGCCACCTTGGCGGAGCTTCGGGTGTCCTGTGCGAATGACGGGACGGTGTTTCCGGACAACTGGAGTAAGGTAAGAGTAGTAAGCGCAAAACTCCTGTATTTCCTGAAATTGAAGCAGGAACACTGTGCGATTTTTTGTTTATATACAGAGCCTGTCATCTGAAATCCGGTGACCTGAAGTGTATTATATACTTCGCACCTTATCCGAATCGTGCTGGGGGCTCGGATAAAATACTCGATATCGTTAGTCGAGCGAGATGCCATACAATCGTCATGCTTCACAGATCATGCCAGATCACGAAAACCGTGATCTGGTATGTGCGGGTGGCGAATCATGAAATCCATTTTAGACCGATATAAATTCCAGGCCGGTCGGAATTATGAAAAAAAATACATATTCTCATGAGGATGGCGGATTTTCGCGGGCTTCCTCCGGTGGCGTAAGCGGGTTGGCGGCGGCGATTATGACAGAGCGTTCACAATATAGTGATTTAGACCGATCTAGTGAAACTATGCCCGTGCATGGCAAAGGGCGCTCAAGACGTTAAGCGACACGACCCGAAAGGCGAGCCGGATGCTGCGACTCAAGAGTGCATCGACAAAGACCGTTTCCCGCGTTGCGTGTCGGTTGGCGTGCGGGTTCGTCGTCGGCCTGAACCTGCTGGCGGGGGTGGCCCACGCGGAGACCCGCTCTGCCGGCGTGATCGCGCTGCCTCAGGCACGGGCGATGGCGCAGGCGGCGGAGAGCAAGGCGGTGGCGAATGGTACGGCCATTGTCGTGTATGTGGTGGATGCCGGCGGGCGGACGATCCTGACCGAACGGATGGCGGATGCGCAGATTGCGAGCCTCGATCTGGCCGAACGCAAGGCGATCAGCGCGGTCTTTTACAAGCGCCCCTCCGCCGCGTTCGAAACGGCGCTGGCCGGTGGGAAAATGGCCGTGCTGGCCCTGCCGCATGCCATGCCGGCTGCTGGTGGAATCCCGATTTTTCATGATGGCCGTCTGATCGGCGCCATTGGGGTGAGCGGAGGAAACAACGCTCAGGATGAGCAGGCGGCGCAAGCCGGCCTGGCAGCGATGAAAGAGTGAGCGGGCATTCCGGACGGTTTTTCACGGGGCAGGATTCATGGATCGGATCGCCCGCCCTTCCGTTGCGAAATCGTCTTGTCCTCGGCCATCCCGATGCGTGTTCTGGAGAAAAATGAGGCATGAACAGAAATAGTGACGTGAACGGCGACGGGTCCGCCCGGAAACCCGGAGTGAGTCGCCGCTCGCTCATGCTGGGGACGGTCGTTGCCGGCTTTTCGGCGGCTTTCGGCGAGTTCGGGTTCTCCGGCGATGTCGCCCATGCCGCGACGGTCGATGATGCGACGTTCCTGTCGGTCTCTCGTGCCATTACCGGGCATTCGGAACTGCATCCGGTCATCGCGCGCCGCCTGTTTGCGGTGATGCGGAAGACGTTTCCGGATTATGTCGCAAAAATACAGGCACTTTCCGGTCTGGTTGCCCAGGGGGGGACGCCCAGGGAGATTCTGGACCGTGCCGGAGACCTGAAGGATGACCTGCTGGCCCTGAACGCGGCCTGGTATACCGGCTCGGTGCAGGACAAGACGAATGCGCCAATGGTCGCGTACTACGATGCGCTGATGTACCAGCCGACGCGCGATGGGCTGCCGGTGCCGACCTATTGCTTCGATCGTCCGGGCTGGTGGACGGAGACGCCGCCGCCGCTGGGGATTCCCGTTCATGCGCCGCTGCCGGCCACGCCGCCGGCTCCGATGCCGCAGGGTGCCGGCGTCGAGGGCAAGGCGCCACGGCAGACGCCGCCGCTGGGGACCATTCCCCCGTCATCTCCCCCTCATTCTCCGTTGCCGCACAGGGAGCAATAAATCGTGGCCAAACCAGAATTTTCCCAGTCCGGCGACGTTTCGGCCGATGTCGTCGTCGTCGGCTCGGGGGTCGTGGGCGGCATGATCGCGAACGAGCTTGCGGCCGCGGGTCGTTCGGTCGTCATTCTCGAAGCCGGCCTGCGCCTCAAGCGGGAAGAGTATGTCGAGAACTGGCGGAACATGTCGTTCCATAACCGCCTGCATTCCGATTTCCAGGGGCTTTATCCGCAATCTCCGCTGGCCCAGGCGCCGCTATATTTTCCGCCGAACGATTATGTCGGTCTGTCCGGTCCCAATGGTTCGGCATTCAAGCAGGGGTATCTGCGGACGGTCGGTGGCACGACGTGGCATTGGGCGGCGTCCTGCTGGCGGCATCTGCCCGTCGATTTCGAGATGAAGTCGCGTTATGGCGTCGGCCGGGACTGGGCGATTTCCTATAACGAGCTTGAGCCGTACTATTGCCGGGCGGAAGAGGAGATGGGGGTTTCCGGCCCGCACGACGTTTCCCTCCAGTCGCCTCCGGAACGGAGCCGGCCTTATCCCCGTGACATGATCCCCTTCGGGTATGGCGATCGTCGGGTCGCGGAGATCGTGAATCCGCATGGTTTTCATCTGGTGCCCATTCCGCAGGGGCGCAGCATGGAGCCTTTCGGCGACCGTCCGTCGTGCTGCGGCAACAATAACTGCCAGCCGATCTGCCCGATCGGCGCCATGTATAACGGCATCCAGCATATCGACCGGGCGGAAGCCAACGGGGCGGTGACGCTCGCCGAAGCCGTCGTCTACCGGATGGATACGGACGAGAACAACCGGATCACGGCCGTCTACTGGTATGACGCGCACCGCCAGTCGCACAAGGCGACCGGCAAGACGTTCGTGCTGGCGTGCAACGGGATCGAGACGCCCCGGCTGCTGCTGCTGGCGGCCAATGCCCGCAACCCGAACGGCATCGCCAATTCGTCCGACCAGGTTGGCCGGAACATGATGGACCATTCGGGCGTGCATGCGTCGTTCCTGGCGAACGAGCCGCTGTGGTTCGGGCGCGGGCCGGCGCAGAGCAGTTGCATCGTCGGGCCGCGGGACGGTGGGTTCCGCAGCGAGTATTCCGCGAACAAGATGATCCTGAACAATATCAGCCGTGTTGCGCCGGCGACCCAGCAGGCGCTGGCGCTCGGGCTGGTGGGCCAGGAACTGGATGACGAGATCCGCCGGCGCGCGGCGTGCGGTGTCGATCTGTCGATCAGCCTGGAGCCGTTGCCTGACCCCAATAACCGCTTGACCCTGAGCAGCACGCGCAAGGACCCGCTGGGTCTGGCATGTCCGGACATTCATTATGATGTCGGCGATTATGTTCGCAAGGGACTGGAGTCGGTCAACGAGCAGGTCAAGCAGATCGCGGGTCTTCTGGGCGGCACCGAACTGCGCATCACGACCGATTACAACGCGAACAATCACATCATGGGCGGCACGATCATGGGAAAGAATCCCAAGGATTCGGTCGTCGACGGTGATTGCCGCGCCCATGATCACCCCAATCTCTGGCTGCCCGGCGGCGGGGCGATGGCTTCGGCCAGCGTGGTGAACACGACGTTGAGCATGGCGGCCCTCGGCCTGAAAGCGGCTGATTCCATCAAAGCGGATTTCGAAAAGGGACGGGCATGATGCAGAGTTCCAGGAAGGTGCGGGAACTGGCCGGTCATCTCGGACTGGCCGCCGCAGCGCTGGTATTGTCCTGCTCTGTCGTTCGGGCGCAGGTGCCGGAGCCGAATGAGGCCATTGCCCAGCGCGGGCACTATCTTGCCGTCGCGGCGGATTGCGCCGCCTGCCATACGGCGCCGGGTGGCGGAAAGCCGTTTGCCGGTGGCTATGGAATCGCATCGCCCCTGGGCGCGATCTATGCCACCAACATCACGCCTTCGAAGACGTACGGCATCGGCGCCTATACCGAGGCGCAGTTTGCCCGCGCGTTGCGCGAGGGGATTCGTGGCGATGGCGCGCATCTTTATCCCGCGATGCCATACACGTCGTACACCAAGCTGACCGACGAAGACATTCACGCGCTGTATGTCTATTTCATGACCGACGTGAAGCCGGTCGAGGCGAAGGCGCGGGAGACGGCGCTGCCGTTCCCGTACAATATTCGCGCCAGCATGGCGTTCTGGAACCTGCTCTTCTTGGACGATACGCGCTTCAAGCCGGAGCCGGGCAAGTCGGCGGAAGTCAATCGCGGGCATTACCTGGCTTACGCGCTGGCGCATTGCGATACCTGCCACACGCCGCGCAATGCGATGATGGCCGAGATCGGCAGCAAGGCCCTGGGCGGCGCGTCGCTGGGGTCGTGGTATGCGCCCAATGTCACGTCTGATCAGAAAAGCGGTGTCGGAGGCTGGAGCGATGATGATCTCGCCCGGTATCTGAAGACCGGCGACGTGCCGGGGAAGGCCCAGGCCGGCGGCCCGATGGCGGAGGCTGTGGAGCATAGTTTCCAGTATCTGGACGACAGCGATATTCGGGCGATCGTTGCTTATATCAAGCAGGTTCCCGCGATTTCGGACAGTCGGGATACCGCGCCGCGCGATGCGTATGGCAAGGCGTCCGACCGTGAGACCGCTTATCGCGGTCTGCCGGAAAGCGGGATGAGCCGTGGGGAGCGCCTATTTACCGGCGAATGCGCGGCCTGCCATCGTCCGACGGGCAAGGGGAGCCCCGACGGGTATTATCCGCAGCTCTTCCATAATACGGCTGTCGGCGCGCCGATCGCGGATAACCTGATTTCGACGATCCTGACGGGCGTCAGGCGCGAAGTGGGCGGCCATACGGTCTATATGCCGGGCTTTGGCGAGGGATCGTACGTGGATGCGCTCTCCGATCAGGACATTGCCGATGTCAGCAACTATGTTGAGCAGGAATTCGGCAATCCGGCCGTGAAGGTCTCGGCGGAGGACGTGAAGCTGATCCGCTCGGGTGGTCCCAAGCCGCTGATCGCAAAGCTTGGAGCCTATGCCGTGCCGGGCATGATCGTCGGGGTTCTGGTCCTGGCCGGTCTTGTCGTGCTGATGGTGCGTCGGGTCCGGAAGACACGTTGAAAATTGAAACATGGGCCGGTTTCAGGGACTGATGGGTGGATATCGAAGATGCGCAACACACTGACGCTTGCCTTTACGGCACTGCTTGCCATGTCCTCGCCGGTCTGCGCGCAGACGGTCGTTTCGGCCAATGACGGGCACTCCATTCTGCGCAATGGAGTGCAGGTTCTGCCGCAACCGCTGGTTCCCGACACGCTGTCCGTTCTGGAAAGGGCCGCGAACGGTGTGTGGGGTGTGCGGGCGAGCCTGAATGTGCCCGTCAGCGTGATCGGGCCGCCGACGGCGCTTGAATTCACGCATGACGGCAAGACCGTCCTCGTGTCCTCGGCGTCGAAGCCCGACGTGAAGACGAACAAGATCGTCCCCGACGATCGTATCAGCGTCGTGGACCTGTCGGGTGCGAAGCCCCGGCTGGTCCAGCAGGTGGCCTCCGCCGCCGGGGCGACCACGATGCGCTTTACCCCCGACGGACAGCATCTGCTGGTCGCCAACGGCAGGTCGGGCGTGTTGACGTGGTTTCGCTTCGACGGGCACAGGCTGGGTGACCGCAAGGTCATCACGCTGCCGGTTTCGGGCTTTCCGGCCGGCGTCGCGATCCTGCCGGATGGCAAGCGGGCGCTTGTGAGCCTGTGGCAGGCGGATCGGGTCTATCTGCTGCATATCGACGGCGACGCGATCACCGTCGATCCCACGCCGCTGAACATCGCGCCCGGCCCGTGGAACATCCAGATGACGAAGGATGGGCATTACGCGGTCATGGGTATGCTGGGGCATGGGGAAGGGCTGCCGGGTGCCCTGTCGGTGCTGGACCTGACGGCGTCGCCGATCCGGGAGATCCAGCGCGTGACGGTGCCCAATGCGCCCGAGGGGCTCGATATCTCCCCCGATGGGCGGTATGTCGCCGTCGTGTCGCAGAATGGTTCGGCGGTGCCGCCGACCTCGCCGCGCTATCATCCGCGTGGCGTGGTGACGGTCCTGTCCCTGAAGGACGGGCAGTTGCATACGCTCGCCCAGGCGCCGGGAACATTGTGGCCGCAGGGACTGGCCTTCTCGCCCGATGGGAAGGAAATCCTCGTTCAGGGCGTCATGGATCGCAGCCTGCTGACGCTGGGCTGGGATGGCGAGAAACTGGAGCGGGTCGGCGAAGCGCCCCTGCCGGGCGGCGGCGCGGATCTGGCGCGCTCTTCGGCGGCGGAGTGACGGACGGGCCGGCAACCTGACCGATCGGCCCGACTCATCGGCCTGACCGATCGGCGGGGTGTCGGGCGACTGGCTACGGTGGCGTGGGCAGGGTTCGGGCCAGGCGGACGGCGGTTTGCCCCCGGCCGGGGCGCAGGTTGGGCATGACCAGCATGCAGTCTGGGTAGGGGGTCCGGATCTCGTCCGGGCCGTCCTGGGCCAGCAGGGTGCCCCGGCGGCGGATGATTTCGCCGCCCTGGAAGGGGCGGACGAAGCGGAAGCAGGGCGTTTCGGCCGTGACGATATCGGTGACCATCAACTGGCGGCTGGCGGCGACCGGTGGCGTCGGTTCGGCGGGCAGCAGGCCGCTATGCCGCAGCAGCGCGCGCACCGCGCTGTCCGTCGTCCGGACCGTGTCGGCCGCCCAGTGCGCGCCGGCTTCCAGCAGGCAGGCGGCGTAGGGGCCGGCGGGGTCGGAAAACCGTTCGTAATCGATCAGGCGCGGGCCGGCCTTGTGGCCGTGGTCGGAGACGACCAGTGGCGGGTCGCCGATCATGGTCGCCAGGCGGCGGCCGCTTTCGGTGGCGCCAGCCAGGATCAGCGGCGCGCCGGGCCAGAGCATGGAATGCAGGTCCATCAGGATGTCGGCGGTTTCGATCACCGGCAGGATCGCCCGCGCCCGGTCCAGTTCCACCGAACGGCGCGGGCTGGACAGGACCTGCCGGCTCCAGACCCGGTTCATGTCTTCCTCGACGAAGCGTGAGGCGACCGGGTTGGCCGGGGTGAAGCGGGCGAGTGCCTCCGGATTGGCGAAGATCAGCGACAGGCGGCCCCGTGTCGGGCGGATGCGCTCGCGCAGCAGGCGGTCCAGCACGATGGCGCCGGCGAACTCGTTGCCATGGATCAGCGCCGTCAGCACGACATGGGGGCCGGGGCGCGGGGCCTCGTGATGCACCACGCCGGGAATGCCGCAATGGTCGGTCAGCCACGGCGAGAGGTCGGGCGGCGTGATGTCCTGGGTGAAGGCGGGCAGCGCCTGCGGCGGGGGCGGCAGGGTTTCGAGAAATTTCGGCCGGGCGCGGACGCGCGGCGACGCGCCGGGGCGGGAGCCTGTGCCGCAGCTCATCCCGTCACGCGCCGCGCGTCCGGGCGGCAGGTGCCGGACAGGCCATCGTCATGCACCACGGGAGCGGTCGGACAGGTCATGCAAATGATTTTATAGCGTCGCGCCGGACCTGCAATGCCATGGCGCGCCTGGGGCCTGTCCCGGCATCGGGACTGGGTGGCGCCGCGTGCATTCCCCGGCGGGCAGGTGGGCAGGCGGGCCGACGCGCGGTCAGGTGGGGTCGATGGCGGTGATTCGCGCGCTGGTCTGGCGTTCGATCTCGCGCAGCAACTGCCGTTCCTCGGGCGCGCACAGCGACAGCGCGGTGCCGCGCCGTCCGGCGCGGGCGGTGCGGCCGATGCGGTGGATATAGGTCTCGGGCTGTTCGGGAATGTCGTAATTCACCACCAGCGTCACATCGTCGATGTCGATGCCGCGTGCCATCACGTCGGTGGCGACCAGCACCCGCAGCGTGCCGCGCCGGAACGTGGCGAGCGTGCGGTCGCGTCTGGCCTGGCTGTGGTCGCCATGGAGGGCTGCCGCGGAGAGGCCGGCGGATTCCAGCGCGCGGGCCACGCTGTCGCTGGCCTGTTTGGTGCGGGTGAAGACCATGACCCTTTCGGGCGTGTCGCGCCTGAGCAGGGCGATCAGCGTCGCGTTCTTGCGCGCGGCGGCGACGAAGGCGACCTGCTGGCGGATGCGGGGCGGGGGGGCGGTGGCC